>JACCYR010000459.1 GCA_013696385.1 Acidobacteriota bacterium | reverse complement strand
AATGATTGGCATTGCCCAAGGCGCGTTTGAAGCGGCTGTTCATTACACGAATGAACGCGAACAATTCGGCAAAAAAATCAACGATTTTCAAGCCGTGCAGTTTCAACTTGCGGAAATGGCGATTGATCTGGAAGCGGCGCGTTTGTTGGTTTATAACGCGGCGCGGCTCAAAGACGCGGGCAAATCTTTTCTGAAAGAAGCGGCGATGGCAAAAGTTTATTCGTCGCGCGTGGCGGAAGCGATTTCGTCAAAAGCGATTGAGCTTTTCGGTGGTTACGGCTATGTGAAAGATTATCCGGTGGAGAAATTCTGGCGCGACTCGAAAATCGGCGCAATCTACGAAGGCACATCGAATATGCAGCTTCAGACGATTGCCAAATTAATTACAAGCAGAAAATAGCAAAGGCAAAAGTAAAAGGGCAAAAGTTTAAGGTTGTTTTTCTTTACCATATTGCTTTTTGTTTTATAAAATGTTGGCGGATGTGAATTATGGAAACTTATACGATTACAATTTTAGAACCAAAAGCTGAAAAGCTGCTCGATGATTTGGCAGACTTAAACTTAATCAAAGTGCAGAAAAATGAAAAGCCTGAGAAAAAAAAACGTAAATTCGGCAGTATGAAGAATTTGGTTGTTCGTATTGCGGATGATTTTGACGAGCCGCTCGAAGATTTTAAGGAGTATATGTAATGCTTTTGCTGCTCGATACACACATTTTGATTTGGTTTCTCGAAGGTAATAAATTGCTTTCAAAATCGCGCCGACAAATTATTTCTAATCCGCAAAATGATGTTTTTGTCAGCATTGCGAGTTTGTGGGAAACGGCGATAAAAATCAGTGTCGGCAAACTCACGTTGAAACAACCGCTTGCCAATGTTATCAAACAAATTATCGTCCAAGACATCGAGATTTTACCAATTATGCCCGAACATACATTGCAAGTTTCGACATTACCTTTTCATCACCGCGACCCGTTTGACCGGCTAATTATTGCTCAAGCACAGATTGAAAATTTAATGATTATCAGTGATGACAGTAATTTCGGCAGTTACGGCATAAAGCTGTTGTAATCTGGTTAGAGAACTTCCGGCGCGATATACGAAGGCACGTCAAATATACAGCTGCAGACGATTGTCAAATTGATTACAAGCAGAAAATAAAAGGATTAACCCAAGCTATTTGCGAAAATTTTCTGTCTTTGAGCGAGAAGTTTTTCGGGATTGTTGGTAATAATCGCATAAACTCCTAAATCTAAAGCGCGTTTGACCCAAGCGGAACTGTCCGCCGTCCAGATTGTTGTCAGAAAACCTTTCCTTTTTGCCCGTTCGATAAAATTTTGCGTTGCCAAAGAGTAATGAATTGAAATCTCGTTGACATCGCATTCCTCTGCTTTTTTCAAAAGTTGTTTTTTCTGGTGCAGAATCGTTACAATTTTCGGCGCGAAAAGCGCGGCAGTGCGGACTTCGGGAAGCAGACGGCGCATCCGACAGACGGCTTCGAGATTAAAACTTTTGACAACGATATTTGGAAGCAAATTCGTTTGCCGAATAATTTTGCAAACGGCTTCGACTAGCGCGAAGGTTTCTGCTTCTCGGCATTTCAGTTCGATATAAATTAAGCCTTTATAGTCGTTTAAAAATTCAAGTAGATGTGCCAGCGTCGGAATGGTTTCGGCGGAAAATTTAGGATTGGCTTTGTTTGGATTTTTCAAGTTAAACCACGAACCGACATCCAGAGTTTGCAATTCTTTTGAAGTGAAACCCGAAACAAGTCCTTGTTTTTGTCCGATGCGCTGTAACTCGGAATCGTGAAAAACCACGGGAACGCCGTCTTTGGCAAGCTGCACATCAAATTCAATACCGTCCGCGCCGACCTCAACTGCTTTTTGAAAAGCCGCCAAAGTGTTTTCTGGAGCAACTGCGCTTGCGCCGCGATGCGCGATGATTAAGAGGTTTTCCGCCATATTCCTGCATTTTGTTACAAATATCAAGCAAATAGAACTTATTTGTTAATTTAAGAATTTATTAAATAAACAATCTCTTGTCTAACCAAACTATTTTTTTTGTAACAGAAATATCATCTTCGACCAGCCAATCGGCTCATTTAGCGGAAATTTGTAATTGCCGACAATTTCAAAATAACGCTGCGAAATTTTCTCTACCTTTTCGACCGGATGAGTTTTGAAATTATACAAAATCTCCAACATTGAACCGACCAGCGAAGGTTTAACCGGAATCAGAACAAGTTTTGCATCTTTTTTTAAAACTCTGGCAAACTCCTTCAAACCTTTGTCGAGCGAAACATATTCCAAAACGCCGCAGGTTAAAACCAAATCAAAAGTTTCGTCGGCAAAAGGAAGCTGCAGGACGTTGCCCTGCACGGCGCAGATGTTGGTTTCATCGGTCTTTTCGTCTTTTTCAAATTGTTCTTGAGAAACCTTTAACGATTTAAAAGACAGATCAAGCGCGAAAGTTTTTTTCGACTGAAAACCCGCGCTGTAAAATCCGAGCGTAACGATGCCGGTGCCGCTTCCCGCATCTAAAACGAGCGAACCGGAATCCAGATTAAGTTCGAGCGAGCGCAGATATTTTGCTACCGAATCTCGATAACCATTGATT
>JACCYR010000458.1 GCA_013696385.1 Acidobacteriota bacterium | reverse complement strand
ACTACAGATGCACACAGATTAACACGGATAGAAAAAATGATAAATTGGATTTTAAAATTATCAGTGTTTATCTGTGTTAATCTGTGGTTAAATAAAAAACAAAATGCGCGAAATCAAACTTTCAGCCGATGAATTAGTTGAAACTTTGCTCAATCTTGAAAATGAGCGAAATGTTTGTGTTTTGGACAGTTGCGGCGTAAATCATCTCAATTCGCACCTGTTAATTGCCGGATTTAATCCCGTCGAAGTTTTGCAAATCACGAACGATAATTCAACCGAAACGCTCAGGATTTTAGACAAAAAACTGTCGCGCAAAAATTTGGCTGGCATTTTTACAATGTCTTATGACTTCGGCTTGAAACTCGAAAACCTCAAACCGCGCGAGAAGGAATTTCCCGCTTTTGACGAGCCTGATTTGTTTCTGGCTTTTTTCGATTTTTTGGTCGTCCACGATTATAATTTACATAAAACAATTATTGTCGGAAACGAACAGAAGTTTAATGAGATTGAAAGGGTTTTGGGTGAGTCGCTTAACGTTAGCGCGTTCCGCGCTAACGTTAAGCCTAAATGCGCCGCTAAAATTACTTCCAATTTTACACGCCAGAACTACATTGCCGCCATCAATAAAATTAAAGAATATATCCGATGTGGCGACACATATCAAACAAATCTAACGCAGCAGCTTCGCGCCGAATTGCCGGAAAATCTCTCGCCGCAGATAATTTTTCATCGTTTACGGAAACAACATCCCGCGCCGTTTGCAGCTTTTATTAATAGACAAACTGATTTTGTCGTCAGCATCTCGCCCGAAAGGTTTTTTAAAGTCCAATGTCCAATCTCCAATATTCAAAGTCGAAGCATTTCCGCTTCACCAATTAAAGGCACACGACCTCACGGTAAAACTAAAGAAGAAGATTTAGAGTTGAAAAACGAACTTTTAACAAGCGCGAAAGACCGCGCCGAAAATGTGATGATTGTTGACCTTTTGCGAAACGACATTGGCAGAATTTGCGAATTTGGCAGCGTCGAAGTCGAAAAGTTATGCGATTTGGAAGAACACCCGACACTTTTTCATCTTGTTTCGACAATCAAAGGCGAATTGCGCGAAAACCTGAATTTATCAGATATAATCAAAGCCGTTTTTCCCTGCGGTTCAATCACGGGCGCGCCGAAAATTCGCACGATGCAGATAATTGACGAAATAGAAACCGCGCCGCGCGGACTTTCGATGGGCGCAATCGGTTATTCAATTCCAAATTCCAAATTCCAAATTCCAAAATTAAAAAACATTTTCCACTTTCCATTTTCCACTTTCCATTTATCGGTGGCGATTCGTACAATGATTATCCGCAAAAACGAGGCGATTTTTAATGTCGGCGGCGGCATCGTCATTGACAGTATTCCCGAAGATGAATACGAAGAAACGCTCATCAAAGCCAAGGCTTTGATGAGCGCGATTGACGGAAAACTTATTGCGTAAATTTGTCGGGAACTTTTTCTTTTGTTTGGTGTCTAATTGTGCAAGACCACAAAAGGAGAAAACAAATGAATTCGACAAAACCAAATATAAACATTACGCCTTTAATTGATATACTGCTCGTTCTGCTGATAATCTTTATGGTCATTTCGCCGATTAAGCCAACGGATTTTAAAATGAAAATTCCGCAAGAATCAAAACAAGACGGCGACACAAATCTGAAAACTTTAATTGTCGCGCTAAATTCTGATTCTTCGCTCAAACTCAATACGGAAAATGATTTAGGTGTCGTCGAAGAGCCTGAAAAACTTATCTTACGACTTGCGCAAATTTTTAAGGAACGCACGAAAAATCGAGTTTATTCGGAAAATGCGGAACTCAACAACGATTTAACTGAAGACGAGAAAATCGAAAAAACCGTTTTTATAAAAGCACCGCGAACGATTGATTACGGAAGTGTGGCGAAGGTGATTGACGCGGTGAAACTTTCGGGCGCGAATCCGATTAGCCTGCAGATTAGCGATTTGAAGTAGAGGTGAGCAGTAAAAACTGGATGTGTAATAACTAATTCAATTCCTACATCTCACATCTCACTTCTCACTTAAATAAACTTTATGCTATAATTTTCACGGCTTTTAGTCTGCGCTCTTGCTTGTCGGCTCTCCTTTTTTTATTCTATTTCTGCGATGGTGAATTACTACAAAGTGCTGAAAGTATCACCGAAGGCGACTAATGTCGAGATAAAATCGGCGTATCGCCGTCTTGCGCGAAAACTTCATCCTGATGTAAATAACAATGTTGAGAATACCGCCCGCGAATTTACAAAAATTGCTAAAGCCTACGAGATTTTAGGAAATCCGAAAGAACGCGCCAATTACGACCGCCAACTACTCAAGGCAAAATACGCTGCCGACAACAGTTCGGTCTTTTCCTCGGAAAACGCTCACGCCAAACGATGGCGGCAAATGGCGTATGAACGCCGCTACAATGAAATCATTGACCGAATGATTGCTGATGAACGCCGCGAAACTCTTGCCTTGCAAAAAGTGATTTTCCCAACCGTCGCGTTGTTTGTTTCAACCTTTTTCGTAGCAATTTTCAAACCACTTTTTTGGACTAATCTGCAAATTATCGGAAGAATTATTTTACTTTCGCTTTTTGTCGCCGGTCTTGTTCATCTGGTTAGCCGTTTGCGTTCGGGATTTGAACGATTCACTTACAGCAATGAAAATCTGCACGATTCGATTCTGGAAGAAACCGAACCTGTAACTAAACCTTATCCGCGTTTTACCGCGATTTGTTTTCTAATTCTTGGTGTTTCTGTAAGTTTAGGCATCGGGCTATTGATTGGTAACTATCTGGATTTACTTATCGGCGCAACAATGCCGACGCTTTTTTCACATTCATTAAAACCCGAATTTATTTTCTATCCGCCGATTGTCGTTTTGTTTGTTGATTTAATGCACAATTTTGTTTCGCGTTTTGATAATTAACTGTCCCCTCGCTTGACAACCTTTTTCTCACCATTTATACTCTGTAGTTTATTCTAATTAGAGAAAATTTTCACTTTTTGGATAAACACGGAGAATATTTAATGCCGAATCATAAATCAGCCGAAAAGCGCGTCAGACAAAACGAAAAACGTCGGGCTGTTAATCGAAGCAATCGAGGCAGCTTGCGGACACAGATTAAAAGATTGCGGACGGCTTTAACCGCCGGTGATAAAACACAAAGTCAGGAGCTTCTGATTCCGACAATTGCTTTGATTGACAAATCGGTCAATAAAGGTGTGCTGCACAAAAACACGGCGGCGCGTCATAAATCGCGTTTAACGATGCACGTCAACGAGTTAAGTTAATAAAAGTTTCATCTCATACTTCATAGTTTTTCTCCTTTGACTAGAACGGAAACGAGCCTTAAGCAAGTTCGTTTCCGATTTTTTTGTGTTTTCTGTGCTTTTTTGCGGCTATTTCAGATTAGCCAATTCACAGACAAGCATCTCGATTTGAAGCCTTGAGCCAACCGTTCCGCCGCCGCCTTTTGAAGTCTTTATTGCGACATCGGTTTCGGCGATTTTTTGCATAATCCACGAAAGTTTTTTCGCTTCGGTGCGGCGGGCGGCGGCTAAAAAATCTTCTTGTTTGCTCCAATGCAGTTTCATAATACGCGCCACCTCTTTGCGTTCAACGCCTTGCTCCATCAACTCTTTTGATAAAAATAGACGGCGAAAATTGTAGGAAATTAAACCCAAAAGCATCAGCGGTTCTGCGCCGTCGTCCAAGATTTTTTTCAAAACTTGAAGTGCGCGTGTTTTGTCTTTAGCAAGCAAATAGTCGGTCAAATCAAAATTGGAAATCTCGCGCGAATTTGGCACGAGCGATTCGACAAGCTCATAAGTTATCAATTTATCGGGTAAAGCGGCAACGGCTAATTTTTCAACCTCATTAGTCAAACGGCGCACATTATTTCCAACTAACGCAACCAATAAATTCATTGCTCTAGTGTCGGCTTCGGCATTGAACTCTCTTAATTTATCTTTTGCCCATTTAATTAATTCAGCATTTTCTAATTCATCAAATTCAACCGAAACACATTTTCCTAAAAGCAATTTTGAGATTTTGCGGCGTTTGTCGAATTCGTCGGCGATAAAAATCACAATTGAAGTTTCTGCCGGACGCGCTAAATATCGCTCTAAAATTTCTTCGTCTTCTTCTTTGAGATTGTCTTTATTGCTGTTGGCGGAAACTTTGACATTGGTGATTTTTACAACTCGCCGCGCATCAATCATCGGCAGTTGTTCGGCATCAGAAAGCGCGTATTGAATTTTGCTTTCGCTCAAGCTATGTTCAATTTCGTTAAACTCCCTTAGGGAAGAATTAGCCAAAACCAGATCGGCAATTGTTTTCGCCGCCAAATCGCGCAAGTAAGTTTCTGCTCCGAAAAGCAGATAAACCGGCGCAAACTCGCGCCGCTTTAATTGATTGCGTAAATCATC
>JACCYR010000138.1 GCA_013696385.1 Acidobacteriota bacterium | reverse complement strand
TACAAATGCTTTTCGGCGCGGCGGCGTTAGCGCGTTTCCACTTTATCTTTATCCAACCGAAAAGCGCGGTTTATTCGATGAAGTAACTTCCGGGAAAGAGCCGAACTTATCAAGTAAATTTGTCGGCGAACTGTTCGCCAAATTGAAATCAACTTTTAAGCCGGAACTTATTAAAGATTTGCCGCGCCAAAGTAAACCGCATCTCGGTTCGACAAATTCATTATCCGTTTCGCCGGAAAACATTTTTAATTACGCTTACGCCGTTTTTCATTCGCCGACTTACCGCGCCCGCTACGCCGAATTTCTCAAGATAGATTTTCCGCGCCTGCCGCTGACTTCTAATTATCTGCTTTTCTTTCAACTCGCGCGTTTAGGCGAACTGCTTGTCGAACTGCATCTTTTGGAAAAAGACATCGAATCGGACGTTACGTTTCCCGAAAAAGGCTCGAATGAAGTCGAGTTTGTGAAATTCACAGGCGGAAACCCGCACGGAAGTTCGTGTGTGAACGCGATGAATGACACCCTTGCTGACGCGCGGGTTTCTGCCAACAAGTTCGGACAAGTTTTTATCAACAAAACGCAGTATTTCGACAATGTTCCCGAAACCGCTTGGAATTTTCACATCGGCGGTTATCAAGTTCTGCAAAAATGGCTCAAAGACCGCAAAGGCAGAACGCTCGTCTTTGACGATTTGGAACATTACTCAAAAGTCGTTTCCGCATTGTCGCAAACTATTGAATTGATAAGCGCGATTGACGAAACAATCGAAGAAAACGGCGGTTTTCCAATTTAAGAAAAATCTGCTTACGATGTAATAATCAATGGTGAAAAGACAGACAAAGAATAAGTTAAAATGACTAAGAATAGTTTAAGAGAATTATCGGAAAAGCAAAGCAAAAATAACTGATGTTTCAAAACGTCAATCTATTTTCTTTCCTTTTGTTCTTGAATTTGTTTTCTTCGGTCTTGGATTAACTTTTGAAGCGTCAAGGGTTAAATTGCTTGGCTCATTATATTTTTGGATACCGATTTCCTGCACAGGAATAATAGCGGCAGGCATATATTTATCTGGATTTTCCTGTCTATTAACATTTATCGCACCCAAAGCAAAAGTTACCGATATTCCCCACAAACCTTCGTGGATATTTCTTTTTTTTATTAGACATTCAACTATTTCTTGGTAGCTGAACGTAATTCTTTGCTCTTCAATTGCCATAATATTCCTTAAAAGCTAATTTGAATACTCCGATGAAGTGTTTGCTACTTGAAATGCTTCTTTGCCCACAGAAATTCCGCCATATAAATCTATATTGTCGAATTTGCGGTATTGCGGCGCAGAATTAGCAACAAGTTGATTTTTAACTTCTTGCGAAATTCTTCTAGCTACTTCTTGACCGGACACACGCGACTCAACTGCTAAAGTAATATACTGATTTAAACTTGTTCCATCTTCGGCGGCTTTTTGTGCGGCGCGTGCGTGTAATGATTTTGGTAATCGCAGTCGCAGCTGACCACTATAACCTTGAACAATTTCAGGCTTAGGTAATGGTGTTCCGTCTTCCAGATAGGATTCGATAAATAATTTTAATGCAACTTGCGCCTCAGCGAGGGCTTTTTCCGGTGTTGTGCCAAATGCAGAAAGTCCAACAAATTCAGGACAAGTAGCAATGTAACCTTCATCTTCATCACTCCACGCTAAATTGAATTTATATTTATTTTTCATTTTTGACTTCCAAATGTTCAATTGCACTTAATAATTGCTTAACTTGATATGGCTTTGCTTTGCCATTTTCGTTTTGAAAGGTTTGCCTGCATCCGTGCGTTACATCAAGTTCAGCATTTTTATAAATTCGATGCGAGCCTTCTTGATTTTTCAAATCCCAACCATAACACTCCGCCAACTTACACAAATCCGCAAAACGAAAATTGTTCGTTGACCCTTTGGCTTTTGCTAACAGTTTCTCGCATTTACTCATTCACTGCCTGCTTAACTTTAATGAATTTCAATGGTATCAAATGCGACACCGTTTTGCAACCATTATGATACTAAATTCGTTAAATTAGATGCGATACATATTGTTTGTAATTTATAAATTTTGTTTAATCCGTTTCTCCAAAATGTTTGTATCTTTCGACAAAGCTAACTATAATTTGCTGTTTTTCTATTATCTTTCGGCATTACTCGCAGATTAGTTGCGATTTGTTGTATCGCTAGTAAAATGGGGCTGTAAGTATAAAGCCGAAACACCAAAAGGTTCACTATGAAGTAATTCGGAAAATGATATACTTTTAATTTTAAGGCGCATTCGTCTAGTGGTTAGGACGCAAGGTTCTCAACCTTGAAACAGGGGTTCAATTCCCCTATGCGCTACCATATTGCTTTTGGCAAATTTCGCATCTCACCTGCTAAATTTTACGATTTTGGAGATTTAATGAAATACTCAAGAAAAATTTTAAGTCGGACTTTCTTTTTAATTGTGCTGCTGTGTAATATTGCCTGTGCCGGTTCTCCGTTGACGGCGGCGAGCGATGCGGATTTTCCGATTGTTCCCATCTCGAAAGACGTGCCGAAGTTTCGCGTTGAAACGGTTGCTGCCAATTTGGAAATCGTCTGGTCAATTGTTTTTACGACGGACGGGCGAATGTTTTTTACCGAACGACCCGGACGAGTGCGCGTTATCGAAAACGGCAAATTGCGAGCCGC
>JACCYR010000133.1 GCA_013696385.1 Acidobacteriota bacterium | reverse complement strand
ACTTACGAGAGAATAAAAATTAAACCTGTGATTGACGAACAATCACAGGTTTAATTTTTAAACTTTTTCCAGCTTCGTTACGGCGTTAAGACGATTTTGCGCCAATCGTTTTTCTCGGTGTTGAATTTGTCATATCCTAATCAGGGTTGTTTAAGTTAATTGTTCATTCGGCTTGAGTTCATTATTTTGATAAGACTCCTTATCAATCAAAGCCGTTAATAATGAAGGCGAGATAAGAGACGTGCTGTCCTTGCCGAGCGCGTGTTTTTCGCCGATTCCGCCTTTTGAAGGCAGAACTTTATTGACTAAGCCAGAAATTTCCGCGACTAATTCGGGAAACAGCGCGTTCATTTTTGCCGCGAGTTCGGCTTGAATTGAAATAATTGCTTCCGCATCGCCGTTGCGACACGCTTTGACAATTTGTTTCGCCGCGCTTTCCGCGCTGATTGAACTGATAGGCAAAGCATTTCCAATGCTGAACCACGCAAATTCCATTTCATTTTTTCCTTTAAAAAGAGCGTTAACGTGGCTTCCGGTTCTCATCAAACCCGGACAGACGGTTGTAACTTGAATGTTATCTTTCGCAAGTTCGACGCGCATCGCACCCGAAAGTCCAACGAGCGCAAATTTACTCGCACAATATGGCGCAAGATGTGGAACGCTCAATTTTCCGCCGATTGAGGAAATATTGACAATGCGACCTTCGCCCTTTCCGCGCATCTTCGGGATAACCGCGCTCATTGTGTAATATGGTCCCCAAAAATGCACATTCATCGCGTCTTCAAAATCTTCTTTTGTTTGAACTTCCAGAGGTCCAACTTGAATAACTCCGGCATTATTTATCAAAACGTCAATCTGTCCGTAATGATTGCAGACTTTTTCAACCATCTGATTAACTTCGTTTTGATTTCGGACATCGCAAACAATATCTAAAACCTTTGCGCCGCGGCTTTCCAAATCTTCTTTTGCACGATTTAACTCTTCGCCGTCCCGCGCACAGATAGCAATCCTTGCGCCTTCACTCGCAAAATTTCGCGCTAGAACTAAACCGAGTCCGCGCGAACCACCTGTAATTAAAATTGTTTTGTCTTGAAAACGGTATTTTTGACGCGGTTTTCCCCAAACCGTATAAGCTGTAACTGCCCCAACTCCAACCGCTGCCGCCAGCCACCAAGCGTTTCCTTTTTTATCTTCCACCTTGTAAATCCCCTTTGCCTTTTTTAGTTGATAGAGCAAGTAAAGTGCCACGCAGAGATTAAATAAATGAACGTTTTAGATAGTTTGAAAGCAAACGTGATAAAATCCAAAATATGGCTGAAAGTTTATTTGTCCCGAAAACCGCTGACCGCCGAGTGATTTATGATGAGATTACGCCGCAAATTGCGGCTTTAATCGAAGGCGAAACTGATTTAATCGCAAATCTGGCAAATATTACGGCAGTTTTAAAAGAAGCGTTCGGATTTTTTTGGGTTGGATTTTACGTCAAAAAGGAAAATCAACTTGTCCTGAGCGCGTTTCAAGGTTCAATCGCCTGCACGCGAATTGATTTTGACAAAGGCGTTTGCGGGCATTGCTACACAACACGGCAAACCGTGATTGTGCCGAATGTTGAGGAATTTGACGGACACATCGCTTGCAGTTCACTGGCAAAATCGGAAATTGTTTTGCCGATTTATTCAAAATCCGGCGAAGTCTTTGGCGTTTTGGATGTTGACAGCGATAAACTCGACGATTTTAACGAAACGGATGCCGAAGGTTTGGGAAAAATTGTAAAAATTGTCGAAAGAATAATCTGAGTTAAGCCGAACCGCGCTCATAAATTCCTAAAAACAAAACCGTGCATATAACATTAATGCTTTGTAACATAAGTTTTTAAAGTTTTGAGTTCCAACTTTAATTGGCTCTTCGCAAGCTAGAGTTGGAACTCAAAACTTTAAGAATTTTCATTACTAAAATGCTAGAAAGGCGCGTATAAAAAGCGGGCAACCAAAATGTTTTTTCCGGCATTATTAATTTTCGACCTGCGTTATACTAAATTTTATGGAGCCGTTAGCTAATAAAATCAGACCAAAGACACTTGAAGAATTCATCGGGCAAAAACATCTGGTCGGCGCGGACAAACCGCTTCGCTTGGCGATTGAACAAAAACATATATTTTCGTTTGTGTTGTGGGGAATGCCCGGAGTCGGGAAAACGACTCTGGCGCGGATTTATGCAAATGCAATCGGCGCGGATTTGCACGAACTTTCGGCTGTTTCTGCCGGAAAAGACGACATTCGCAAAATTCTGAAAGAACCGTGCCGGGAAAATCGTCCGCGGGTTTTATTTCTTGACGAGATTCACCGATTCAATAAAGCGCAGCAGGATTTTCTTCTGCCTTTCGTTGAAAGCGGCGAACTTGTTTTAATCGGCGCGACGACGGAAAATCCGAGTTTTGAAATAATTCCCGCATTGCTTTCGCGTCTGCGCGTGTTTGTTCTGGAAGAATTGTCGGCGGAAGAAATGTCCGAAATTATTGAGCGCACCGATTATAAATTAGATAAAAAAGCACAAGATTGGCTTATCCGAATGGCAAACGGCGATGCGCGGCAAGCCATCACGATGATTGAAAATACGGCGCGGCTTTATGACGGCAAAGTAATGGTTGACACGCTGAAAAATACTCTGCAGTCGAAGTTTTTGCGCTATGATAAACAGGGCGACGAACATTATAATGTCATCAGCGCGTTTATCAAAAGTATGCGAGCCAGCCAACCCGATGCCGCGCTGTATTATCTGGCGCGAATGGTTGCGTCGGGCGAAGACCCAAAATTTATAGCGCGGCGAATGGTGATTTTTGCTTCCGAAGATGTTGGATTGGCGCAGCCGACTGCGCTTGTTGTGGCAAACGCGGTTTTTCGCGCCGTTGAAACAATCGGACTTCCCGAATGCGGAATAAATCTAGCGCACGGCGTTGCTTATCTGTCGAACTGCAAAAAAGACAAAAGCGCATATGAAGCATATAAAGCGGCACTCGAAGATGTTAAAAAATACGGAAATTTGTCTGTTCCGCTCAATCTCCGCAACGCGCCGACTGATTTGATGAAAGAACTCGGTTATGGCGCGGGTTACGAGCGATATACAACAGAAGATTTATTGCCGAAAAAGTTGAAGGGCAAAAAGTATTTGCCAAAACACTAAGGAAGCAGAGGCGCAAAGTTAAACAAATCTCATTTTTTCAGGTAATCAAAACAAAATTTGTCCTAAAAATGTTTCCATCGTTTTGTAAAAGTCTTTGCGCCACCAGCGTTAAAATACTAAACAAAATCTCCAAACCGATTCTGCAAAACTGCCATCGTGGAAATTGCCGCCGTTTCCGCCCGCAAAATTCTGCCGCCGAAAGTTACGATTTGAAAGCCTTTTTCACGCGCCGCTTCGATTTCCGCGTCTTCCCAGCCGCCTTCCGCGCCGATTATTGCAACGATTTTTTTATCATCTTCTAGAGTAGGAAAACTTGCTCCGTCTTTTTCGGCAAACAAAAATTTTGTGCCATCCGCCAATGCTATAAATTTTTCAAAATCAACCGGCGATTCAATCTGCATCAGTTTGGCGCGTCCGCATTGTTTCGTCGCTTCGATGACGATTTTACGCCAGCGTTCCAGCTTTTTTTCGCCGTCTTTGAGTTTTACATCGGCTCGTTTTGTATTGAGCGGAATCAATCTTGTTACTCCTAATTCAACTGCTTTCTGCAAAACTAAATCGAACTTTTCACCTTTTAACAGCGCAACCGCCAATGTTAAATCCAAATTTGATTCGGCGGCAGTCGGCGAAACTTCTTTGATAATTTTTAATTGAGTTTCTTTTTTTGAAACGGTTTCAATCGCGCCCAAAAATTCTTTGCCTGCGCCGTCGAAAACTTGAATCTTTTCGCCTTCGCGCAGACGCAGAACGTCGCGTAAATGTCTTGTTTCTTCAAGTTCAAGCGTGATTTTTCCGGTGTTAAAATTTTCGGTCGGAGCGTAAAATCGTCGCATTATCAAAAATTATAGTGAAGTGAAGACAATTTGTTTTCTTCCACATAAAAACACGCACGTAAGTGTGTTCTTTGCCCTCAACTATCGTGCAGGCTTCTGTCTTTATATATCGGAGTTATAAAAATAGAGAAAATAAACCCCGATAAAAATCGCTAGAGCAAATAAAATCACAGCCAGAATTCCGACAACAATGAAAAGCATTTTTTCGGCTTTATCTTTGGCTTTCGCGGGCGTTTCTTCAATTAGCTCACTTACATTGCCGGAAGCGGCAAATTCTTCTCCACCACTGGGAACGGCAATTTCTTCGGGAACATGCGGCGAAGGCTGAACTTGTATGTTCGGCTCAATTGCTGCGGAAGTTTCGGGCTGATGAGACGGCATTTCCAAACGAGGCGTTTTCCAATCTGATTTATCGGGTTTTGTGCCGCTTGAAACACGAAAAATCGGCGGCGGCATCTTCCATTTGTCTTGTTTTTTTTCTTCGTGAACGTTTGAATCGGGTGCTTCCGTTGTCCAATCTTCCGTTTCGAGTAAGTGTTTCGGAAGAGTTAAACTTGATATGGTTTGGTCAAAATTTTGCACTTCGATTTCCGGTTCTAAAAAAGTATTCGGTTCTTTTTCTGCCAAATCTTCTTTCAGCAGTTCTTTCGTGTTTTCCTGTTCATCATTCATCATTTTATTCCTTCGTTTTAACTACTTTTATAAATCCAAAATGTCAGTTCTGGTAATAATGCCAGTAATACGTTTAAAATCTTCGATTAAAACCGCCGGAGATTTTTGCAATTGCGCCTTTATTTCGTTGAAACTTGCATCAACATCCAAGACGGGAAAACTCTTGTCCATCACTTCGCTCACCTTGGCGTTTAATAAATCACGGTTTTCGAGCAATTTTGTTAAAACGCGGCTTTCTTTGAGCGAGCCGACGCTTCTGTAGTCTTCCAAAACGGGAATTTGCGTTACGCTGTTTTCGGTCATTCTTGCCAGCGCGTCGCCGACAATATCGTCGGGCGCAACGGAAATAACTTCTTTTGGCGCACCGGAATTTTTTGTTTCGGTAATCAAACCCGCCGTGATTTTTTGCGGTTCGAGAAGGAGTTTTTCCTTCATCCATTCGTCAGAATGAAATTTAGTCAAATAATGTTCGCCAGTGTCGCAAACAATAAATACTATAAGACCGCTTTCATCCAAATTT
The DNA here is from genome assembly GCA_013696385.1 of Acidobacteriota bacterium. Lineage (GTDB taxonomy): Bacteria > Acidobacteriota > Blastocatellia > Pyrinomonadales > Pyrinomonadaceae. The sequence continues at coordinate 7,816 of JACCYR010000133.1, read as the reverse complement.
TTTGCCACTTTTAAGGCGGCGGCGAAATTTGTTCCCGTCGAACCGCCGCAAAAAACGCCTTCGACACGCGAAAGCTGTCGCGCAAATTCAAACGATTCGCGGTCAGTAATGTTGATAATCTCGTCAATAATTTTCATATTGGCGTTGCCGACCGGATGACTTTGCCCGATGCCTTCGACTAAATACGGCGTGGCTTCGGGAACATGACCGCTTTCTTTATAAGTTTTAAATATCGAGCCGTAAGGGTCTGCGCCGATGATTTGAATGTTTGGATTTTTTTCCTTTAAATATCTGCCCGTGCCGCTGATTGTGCCGCCCGTGCCGATGCCGGAAACAAAATGCGTAATGCGCCCATCAGTGTCGTTCCAGATTTCCGGTCCGGTTGTGCGGTAATGCGCGAGCGGATTTGCCGGATGACTATATTGGTTTGGATAAAACGAATTAGGCATTTCCGAAGCAATCCGTTTCGCCGTTTCAACGTAATGGTCAGGCGTTCCATGGTTAGCGGCGGACGGACAAACCACAATATCCGCGCCGACCGATTTCAAATATCGCAATTTTTCAACTGAAACTTTATCGGTTAAAGCAAAAATACATTTGTAGCCCTTAACCGCCGCGGCAAGTGCTAACCCGATGCCCGTATTACCCGAAGTTGCTTCGATAATTGTTCCGCCGGGCTTTAACGTGCCATCTTTTTCGGCGGCTTCAATCATCGAAATTCCGATGCGGTCTTTGACCGAATAACCCGGATTGAGGCTTTCCATTTTAGCAAAAACTTGAGCTTTAATTTTATGCTGGCTGGTAAGCTGATTAATTTTAACCAGCGGCGTGTTGCCGATAAGTCCTAAAATATCACTGTAAAATTTCATTTATTCTCCGACGGATTTTTGAAAAAGTAAATCAAAAATTTTTCTGCCCTAATTTTAGCCTTAGTTTCCAACTCTGCAAAATTGAAACTGAAGGAATTAAATTTTTTTATTGGGCAAACAACATTTGAAATGAAATTTATAAAATTGCCTGCTGATTAAATTTCTTTATACCATATAGTATTATGCTTATCCGTTTTCCGACGTTTTATGTTTCGTCTGACTACAACAAACATTTTTCAGCCAACAAATTCCGCACTAATCTGACTGCTGTTAATGATAACTTATTCGGTATAATCTTTGCCTGTAACTGCAAGCGAAAGTTGGAGAAATTCGATTATCAAACTCTTTCCAGAGAAGAAACAAGATATTAAGGAGAAAAATATATGCGTTTAACAAAGAAATTTCTTTGGGTATTCCTCCTACTGCCCCTTTTTTTATCGAATACCAGAAATGCGCTTGCGTCCGACGACACGGATGATTACACGCCGGACGTAACGGCGCGGGTGGCGCGAATCAGTTTTCTGCGTGGTGAAGCGCAAATCAGACACGCCGACAGTCAGAATTGGGAACGCGCTACGCAAAATCTGCCGATTGTCGAGGGCGATGAAATCGCTACCGATGCTAACTCACGTCTTGAAATTCAATTTAACAGCTACAATTATTTGCGTCTTTCCGAAAATGCTTACCTAAAAGTTGCGACCCTGCGCGATGAAGGCATTGCGCTCAGTCTGCCAAACGGCACATTGAGTTTGCGTGTGCTGAATTTTGATAAAGACCGGACGTTTTTTGAGATTGATGCGCCACAATCAACTGTTGCTGTGCAGAAGGCGGGAATGTATCGCATTGACGCGGGCGACAAGAATGACACAAAGGTTCGCGTAACGGCAGCCGACGGCGGGCAGGCTCGAATCTATTCGGATAATTCGGGTTTTACGCTTCGCAGCGGACGGAGCGCGGAACTTCAAATCGCCGGAAATTATGCCGGTGAATGGGATATAACCGATGCTTCACGTTACGCCGATGAGTTTGACAGTTGGGCTTTAGGGCGCGACGCGGTTATCGCCAAGCGTCTGCAAAGAGCCGATTATGATAAATACTATGACCGCGACATTTACGGCGCGGAAGATTTAAGCGAATATGGCGAATGGATTTACACGCGCAAATACGGTTACGTCTGGAAACCATATCGCAACGCGACGAGCAGTTATGCTGGTTGGTCGCCGTATCGTTATGGACAATGGCGTTTGATTCCGCCTTACGGCTGGACGTGGGTGAATGACGAGCCGTGGGGTTGGGCGACATATCATCACGGACGATGGGTTTATGATGACGGCTGGTATTGGTCGCCTTACGGACAATATCGCCCGCGACGCAGTTGGTGGAATCCGGCTTTGGTTGTCGTAACTTATTCAGGCAGTTTAATTTGCTGGTATCCGCTGCCATACGATTACGGTTATTATAATTATAATCGTTCGACGTATGTTGACCGTCGCCGTTATAATACAACGATTATTAATAACACAACCGTTGTCGTAAATCCGACACCGAATCCTTCGCCAACACCGCCAAGCGCAATCCTAATTAGTCCGGGACTGCCTTTTTCGAAAGTTCCGCAAACGGGAGTGGTCAGCGTGCCGGCAATCGAGTTCGGCAGAGGAAAAGATTTTCGCATTGCTCCGCCTGAAGTAGCGAAAAAGGTTTTATCGGAAACGCCTTCGGAAATCCGAAATCCGCCGCCTCTTCCAACCTTGAAGAATTTAAACGGCAAGATGAGCAATGAAATTCGCGCCGAAAGCCCTAAATTTGAAAGAGTTGAAACACAGGTCAAAACCGGCGCAATTGACAGAAAAATCGGTGTTTCAATGGACGAGAAACTTCACACTGAGCGAATTTATGGCGACCGTTTGCCGGTTGAAAAAAATCCGAATACGGAAATTAAAAGCGAAGTTGAAGCAACTCCGTTAATCCGCGATACAGGCGCGGTCAAGCGGCAGCCGCGCTCAACTATTAGACAAACCAACGATAACTCAGAAACGAACAATTCGACGCAAAAAGAAATTTCCCCGCCGATTCGTTCAACCGGCGGAAAATCCGATAATAGCAGACCAATCTATAAACCGCGCAAGGAAGATGAAGACGTGCAGCCCGTGCCGCCGCGCAAAGAAAGACAGCCGCCGATACAGGAATCAGAATCGCCACGCTCCAACCCGACTCCAAAACGCGATGAACCGCCTGCGCCGAAAAGCGAGCCGCCACCGCGCAAAAGCGAACCTCAACCGGAGCAGAAACATGCGCCGCCGCTAAATGAAGGTAAGGGCAAGCAAAATGAGAAAGACGGTTAAAGAGGCAAAAACAAAAAAGGGTAAAGCCAAAAACTTTACCCTTTTTTGTTTTGTTTAATTGGAATTTTAATTCGACAGGAAAATTCTTTTATCAATCGCGGCAGGATTACCAACCACGACAAAGCGAATGTTCTTCATATATTTGTCTGAAACCGCCTGCACCTGTTCGGGCGTAACTTGGCGAATTTTGTTCAAAAAATCAAAAGCATTACGCCAGCCGCCGCCAATCAATTCATATTTGGCGAGTTCGGCGGCTTGCGCGGCATTGGTTTCTTGTCCGAGATAATAAGTTGTTAGAAAATGCTCCGCCACGCCGGAAATTACCTCTTTGTTTATCTGTTTGTTTTTCAGCAAATTTATCTGGTCGAGCATCACGCTGACCGCTTGATTTGCATCAACGGCGGTAACGTAGATGTTTGCAGTGTTTGCCGAAGACGAGCCTAATTCCGCATTTGGCAGATAGGAAAGCTGACGTTTATCACGAACTTCGCTATAAACCAGACCTTGCAAAATTGCGACAGCCACGCGCATTGCCGAATAATCGGAATTATTTAATGACGGAGCGTTAAAAACGCCTTGAATATAATTGGTCGGCAAAGTGCGCGAAGTTATGTCGAGCGTCGCTTTGGAAAAATCGAGCGCGGGAAAGGGTTCTTCCTTATATTCGCCGCGCGGCAGTTTGCCAAGTGTGGCGGTGATACGTTTTTGCAGCTCATTTGGGTCAATATCACCGACGACGACGAGCAGAAGCCGCGAAGTCTGGATAACCTTTTGATGATATTCGCGCACATCCTTAGCCGTGAACTTGCCGACGGTTTCGATTGTTCCACGAACATCGTTGAGATACGGATGGTTGGAGTAAATAATTCGGTCCTGCAAAATCTGCAGATAATTATCGTTGTCGGTTTCCTGTTCGCGCAGACCGGTGATAATTCTTTCCCGCGCCTGTTCAACATCGCTGTCGGTAAATGTCGGATTAAGTATTAAATCGGTGAAAATATCCCACGAGCGGTCAAAATTCTTCCGCGTCGAGGCTAAACTAAAAACACTGTAATCACTGCTTGATGCCGAACCGACACTGCTGCCCGTGCGCGAAAGTTCTTTTCGCAAACCCTCGCGCGGGAAATCTTTACTGCCTTCGGTGGCGACCTCAAGCATCATATTTTCGATTCCGGCGTTTTTATCATTGATGTTTCGCGCGCCACCGCGAATAAAAAGTCCGGCGGCAACCGTCGGCGCGTGCTGACGGCGTTTAACCAGAACTTTTAAGCCGTTGACATCAAATTCCGTAACGAGCTCGGCTTGTCTGGCAATCGCCGACTTGCCCGTTTGAGCAAAATTTGTAATAACAAAAGATAAAATCAGCAGACTTGTCAAAAGCAAATTTTTACTGACCGCCGACCATTGATAACTGATAACTTTCATATTATTTTCCAATCAAATCTTCTTCCGTAATTCTAACTCTGGCTTGCGCCTCCGATGAAATAAGCGCGATACCGACGTGCGGTTTGCCTTGAATATATGCATTGACGTAACGATTGATGTTTTCACGCGAGGTGGCACGCAGATTTTTATAATATCCGCGAAAATAATCAATACCGGTTGAAGACCACCAAAAGCCCAATGTATGGGCATAATCGCTAAGTTTTTCGCGCTCGAACAAATCTCTCGATTCAAGAATTGTCTTGGCATTTTCGAGTTCTTCGTCGGTGAAATAATCCGGCTTATCAAATCGCGCGATTTCTGCATAAGCTGCTTTCAGCGCGGCTTTTGTCTTGTCGGGCGTTGTAACTAAAGTTAAAGCAATCGGTCCGACATTTCTTTGAGTCAGATAACCGATATTGGCAGCGGCAACCAAACCCGAATCAACCAGATTACGCTGAAAACGCGAATTTGGCTGCGTCAAAATATATGAATAAACGTCCGCCGCATATGTTGCCGCGTCGTCCTTGCCGGTTGAAGGTCCTTGCCAGCCGATTTGAATCAGCACATTTTGCACCGGCTGCTGTACGATTACGCCTTCGCTTTTCGTTAAGGGCGGATGTTCAACCAACGGAAATTCTGTGAATGGGTCAACTTTCCGCTTTTCCCAGCTGCCGTAAATTTGCTCAGCTAATCTAAAAACTTCATCCGGTTTGACATCGCCCGTAACAATTAACGCCGCATTATTCGGCACATAATAACGCGACTGAATAAGGCGCATTTTATTGGTCGTTGCCGACAAAACCGTTTCGCGTGTGCCGAGCGGATTTTTGCGCGTCGGATATTTATAGAAAAGTTTATCGCTGAGAGCGCGATTCAAATAGAAAAACGGGTTTGATTCGTTACGGTCAATTTCGCCGACAACCACGCGCTTTTCCTGTTCCAATTCTTTCTCGTCAAATGTCGGATAGCGAACCGCATCGTTTATCAGCCGCATCGCGCTCGACAGAAACGGGCTAGTTGTGACGTAAAAATACTCGACGATTTCTTCTTGAGTTCTGCCGTTATAAATGTCTAACTGGTCGGCATCGTTCAGATAAGCGACATTCCCGATTTTAGATTCCAACTTCAACTTTTCCAAGCAGTTTTCGCTGGTAAAATATGCAGTATTTTTGTATTGACGAGCGATTTCGCATCTGTAAAGCAAATTAGCTTCATTCGGTTTAAAGAAAATATGTTCGTAAAGATGCGATAAACCGTTAAGTTCGGGCGGTTCGGTAAAAGAACCGTTGCGGACAGCCATTTCCACCGTTACAATCGGCACTGATGTATCCGGCAAAACGATGATTTCCAAACCGTTTGCCAAAGTTTTGTTGAGAAACGGAACTTCGATGCCTTTCTGCGTCAGCGCGGTTTTCGCCGCCGAGTTTGGCGGCATAACTTGCGAACTTTTCGCCGTTTGTGCAAAACTGATATTAGTTAAAAATGATAAAATTAACAGTGAACTGACAAATAATTTTTTCACGCAAAATACTCCAAAGGGAAAATTAAGTCGTTGTTTTTACGCATTTTTTTGCGTAAAAGTTTTAATATAAAAAATCAAACAAAAGGAAACCAAATTATGGAACGCGACAATTTGATGCACGGAGCGCGAACCGCGTTGAATCAAAATTCAGAAATACGCGATTGGTGCGAAAATTTTTTGAAAATGCGGGAACGCCAAATAAAATCCGCGTTGACGGATGAGGAATTTGAAAAACATTGGCGTTATCATCGCCCGGAAATTATGCATGAAGGCGCAGCGGAAGCTGTTCAAGCGTATAAAGTCAGGAAAAAATAAGTAATCGTTCAAAACTAGGTGTGAATGTTTTGAGTTCCAACTTTAGTTGGCTCTTGACAAATTAAAGTTGGAACTCAAAACGCTTGAACTCAAAACGCTTACACCTAATTTTGTTGCAGTGCTTATTTCTTGACGTGATTATTTTCTTCATGGCGTTCAATAATAAAATCAACCGCGTCCTTTGGTGAATCGGTTAAATGTATCAAACCCAAATCCTTCGCATTGATGTTTTTATCGTGGAGCATCGTTGAAGTCATCCAGGAGAGAAGTCCGCGCCAATACTGCGAATTAAACAAAACGATCGGAAAATTGCGGATTTTCCGCGTTTGAATCAGCGTCAAGGCTTCAAAAACTTCATCCATCGTGCCGTAACCGCCCGGAAAAATAACATAAGCGTTGCTGTATTTGATGAACATTGTCTTGCGGACAAAAAAGTATTTAAACGTCAAACTTTTTGTTTGATACGGATTCGGTATCTGCTCAAACGGCAGTTCGATGTTGCAGCCGACCGAAACTTTTCCCGCTTCAAACGCGCCGCGGTTCGCCGCTTCCATAATTCCGGGTCCGCCGCCCGTGATAACTTCAAAACCGGCTTCCGCCAGCAATCTGCCGGTTTCACGCGCCGCGATGTAGTTTTCGTTGTTTTCACCTGTTCGCGCCGAGCCGAAAACGGTAACCCCGCGCGTAATTGTTGCCAGCGAATCAAATCCGCCGACAAACTCGCCCAAAATCCGAAAAACACGCCACGAATCCGAACTCTTAAATACATCGCTTGGTTCGGGCGAACGAAGCAAAATTTCGTCTTCGGTCGTTAGTAAATAAGAATTTCTCTCTTGTTCTTTTGCTTCAGCGATAGTTTCCGGCACTTTTGGCTCAGGTTTTTTAGTTGTTTTTTTATTTGCTTTTGTTTCTGCCATAATAAGTCTAGGAAGTCTAGAAAGTCTAGGAAGTCTAGGAAGGAAATCCTTATTGACTTTCCAGACTTTCTAGACTTCCTAGACTAAATTAAATGCCGATGATGTTAAAACCGCAATCAACGTAAATTGTTTCGCCCGTGATTGCCGATGAAAGGTCGCTGACCAAAAAGAGTGCGGTATTGCCGACTTCGCGGGCTTCGACATTGCGGCGAAGCGGTGCTTTTTCAGCGATATGTTTGAGCATTGCGCCCATGTTTTTTACGCCGCGAGCCGAAAGCGTGTTGATTGGACCTGCGCTAATGGCGTTGACGCGAATGTTTTGCTTGCCCAAATCTTCCGCCAAATATCGCGTGGAGGCTTCGAGCGCGGCTTTTGCCACGCCCATCACATTGTAATTTTGGACAACCTTTTCCGCCCCGTAATAAC
>JACCYR010000132.1 GCA_013696385.1 Acidobacteriota bacterium | reverse complement strand
ATGAAATTTGGGGCGAAAAAGTTTCGGTTGCGGGCGGCAAAACGCAAAACGAGCGCGGCAGCATCGCTGGTTCAGTGATTACAATGCTTGACGCTTTCAAGATGTTTCAATCGCTTGGGATTTCGCCCTCTGAAATTTCAAAAATGGCGAGTTTGAATCCGGCGCGGCTTTTGGGAATCGAGCAAACGCACGGCTCAATCAAAGTCGGCAAACGCGCGGATTTAGTTGCCATTGACGAGAATGGAAATATCAAATTGGTTCTAATTGGCGGAAAGAAAATTTAGTTGTGTAGTGGGTCAAGATAGTTTTGCATTTTTTCTACCTTTTAATTGTTGGAACAAGAGGCGGAATAGTATAAGCGGGCGGTAGATTAATGCTTTGCTTTTGTGTCGGAGCATTAGCTTTGAGATGAGCATTTATTAATATATCCATCTGAAGGTTAATAAAATTTCGGATTCCCTGCACCTTCTCTTTAATAACCGAAACAATACTTCGGCTTTCCCAGGTATTGGCTAGCGAAGAGATAGATTTATCTCTATCCAAAATAACAAATTGGTTTATTGAAGAAGTAATACTAATGGCAAAACCGCCGACTCCGTTATCAATCGAATTTACATTAACGTGAAGCATAACATATGGAGTAACAGTTTCGCGCGGGTTCTTTATCTTAAACCCCGCGCGGCGCAGTTTTGTTTCAACATCTGTCTGTATTTGTTCCTTTGTTATTCCGGCTTTCTCCAAATCAGGAGCTAGCGGTTCGACTTCAACCTTCAAAGTATCAAATCCCTTTAATGTTTTAGCTGCGGAATCAGTTTGGGAAAATATCTGGCTTGGAGCGGCAAAAGCCAAAACCAAAGCCAGAATATAAAAGTATTTTTTCATAAATTCTCCTCGTCTATAACAGATTTTCTTTTAAGTTGAAACGCAAAACGAAAGCTGTAATGAAACTCTAAACTACTAAAAACAAAGAATGCCGACTAGAAGATTTGAACTTCTGACCTCTCGCGTGTGAAGCGAATGCTCTACCACTGAGCTAAGTCGGCGCAGATAATTCCAGATTCCAGATTCCAAATTCCAAATTGGAAACCAAAACTGCCAATCATTTGATAAACCCGTCAAACTTTACATTGAAGGATCGTCAGCCTTTGCCGGACGGCTTTCTTCTGTTTGTTTGGTTACGCCAAGCGTTGAGTCGAAATAAAAATGTCTGCTTCCTGAACCTTCCTGCGGGTCGGCGTTGATTGAATAAAAAGATGGTTTTGTGCCGGAAGATTCTTGCACCGTCAGTTTGAAAACATAGCCGTTGATAACCGGACTTTCACCAGCGAACCTTTCATCGAGTTGAACGGATTTTATCAGTTCATCAAAATTCGGCGCAAACTTTCCTTGATGTTTTGAAGCATAGCTGGTTTGCAGTGTTTTTATGGTTTGAATTGACTGCACGGCGGAAGTTTCGTTTCCGGCATTAACCATCGCGCGGTAAGCGGGAATCCCAATTCCGATTAGCAGCGCGATAATCGCAATCACTATCATTAACTCAATCAAGTTAAAACCTGCTTGGTTTCTAGAATTTCGGCGTAAATTTTTCATAAAGTTTTTATCTTTCCTCTAATTTTCTTTCACGAAAAATTGTTAGAGATGTTTCAAAATTTTAGTTTCTTTTCGCATAAATTTGCAACCTAGCAAAACTTTTCAGAACTTTTTGCGGCGTTTGGCATCTGACAATCAACAAAGTTTTTCATTTTTTTGATGCAGGACGACCAGATAATTTTGTAGAATAGATTTGGCGCAGTTGCGCTTTTGAATAAAAGTAATGAGAGATTGGATAATCAACGAAACCGAAACGACAATCAAACCGATTTCGCCCGCTTTTGATGCCACCGAAAAAATCAGCCATTTGCAAGCGGCGATTGAGCGTGTCATCAAAGGCAAATCGCAAACGGTAAAACTTGCGCTGGTCGCTCTGCTTGCCAAAGGTCATCTTTTGATTGAAGACGTTCCGGGCATCGGCAAAACGACGCTTGCCAATGCGTTGGCACGCGCTCTCGAACTTTCATTTCAACGGATTCAATTTACATCCGATTTGCTGCCGTCAGACGTTATCGGGCTTTCGATTTTCAACCAGCGCACCGGACATTTTGAATGGAACGCCGGACCGATTTTTTCCAATATCGTTTTAGCCGACGAAATAAACCGCGCCACGCCGAAAACGCAGTCCGCGCTGCTCGAAGCAATGTCGGAAGAACAAATCACGGTCGAAGGCGTTTCGCGTCCGCTGCCACAGCCTTTTATGGTTGTTGCCACGCAAAATCCAACCGAACATCACGGCACATATCCTTTGCCCGAATCGCAGCTTGACCGTTTTATGCTTCGACTGCACGTCGGTTATCCGAACATTGACGACGAACGAAAAATTCTGCGTGACCGCGAGCGCGAAAACCCGCTTAAATTTGTGCGTCCCGTAATGTCGCAGGATGACATTTTAGAATTGCAGCAATTGGC
>JACCYR010000426.1 GCA_013696385.1 Acidobacteriota bacterium | reverse complement strand
TTGAATCGGCTGTAAATTGATTGTTAAAATTTAATCTGCGGTAAGTGAAATTTAATTTTTGCTTGCCGCAATTTTTTATGAAAATGCTTGTAAACATTACCTCTTAAAGCGCGTTGAAAATTAAATTCTCCAAAACCGAAAATCGCTTTCCGACACCAGCCGGAAGCGTGGTATATTAGTGAAAAGAATCGAGCATTTAATTTTTTCCGAAAATGTCTTACCAAGTAATCGCCCGCAAATGGCGACCGCAAACATTTGAAGAAGTTACCGGACAAGAAGCAATTACGCGCACTTTGCGGAACGCCATCGAACACGACCGCCTGCATCACGCTTATATCTTCAGTGGTTCGCGCGGTGTCGGCAAAACCACAACGGCGCGGCTTCTCGCCAAAGCCTTAAACTGCCGCAAAACTGATAAACCGAATCCTACACCGTGCGCGGCGGACGACCCAAATGCTTGCGTTTCGTGCAAAGAGATTGCCGAAAGCCGTTCGATTGATGTTTTGGAATTTGACGCGGCATCACACACGGGTGTTGATGACATCCGCGAAATAATTTTAGAAAGTATCAACATCAACCCGGCACGAGACCGCAACAAAATCTTTATTATTGACGAAGTTCACATGCTTTCCAATTCTTCGTTCAACGCGCTTTTGAAGACTTTGGAAGAACCGCCACCGAATGTGGCGTTCATAATGGCGACTACCGAACTGCACAAACTTCCCGACACAATTTTGTCGCGTTGTCAGGAGTTTGGGTTTCGGACAATTCCGCTTCAGAAAATTTTTGACAGATTAAAAATTATCGCCGAAGCTGAAAAAATTGACATATCAGACCAAGCCTTACGCGAGATTGCCCGAACAGGCGAGGGCTCAATGCGCGACGCGCAGAGCAATTTTGACCAAGTTATTAGCTTTTCCGGCGAGAAAATTGACGTTCAAGACGTTTCGCTGGCACTCGGAATTGCCAGCGCGGAAATGCTGACGCGCACCGTTCAAGCGATTGCCGATAATAAACCCACCGAAGCATTGAAAGTCGTTGATGATTTAATCGGGCGCGGACAGGACTTGCGAAACTTTTGCCGCGATTTGCTTTCGTTTTTCCGCGATTTGCTTGTTTTCAAAATGGCTGGCGATACTGAGAACTTGCTTGATACCGCAGTTTTGAGCCGCAAGGAACTGCAAAAAAATTCAGAACCTTTTTCCGAAGCCGATTTAATTAGATTTTTCAACTCATTGAGTGAAACCGAAAGCAAACTCCGCGAAGCGACGCAGCCGCGTTATGTTTTGGAAGTTGGTTTAGTGAAATTGATTGAAATGCGCCGCGTCACGCCGATTGAGAAACTTCTTGAGCGTTTATCAAAACTCGAAAATGCTCTGGCTGACGGAAATTCTCAAATCGAAAACTCCAATGAAGAAAAAGCTGTTGAACCATCCGTAGAAAAAAAAACTTTAACGGTTGATTTTCCGCTCGAAGAAGTTCCAGATTCCAAATTCCAAATTCCAAATAAAGAAACAGAACAAGCAACAAAAAACACGCCGCAATTAGCCAACGCCGAGCAAAATACAAATCCTAAATCAGTAGATTTTGTCGAATCAATGACGATAAAGTTCCCGCCGATAACTGCTGAAGAACTCGAACACGTCGAAGATAATTGGCTTGACGATGCCTTTGAGCGTACGCTGCAAATCTTGGGCGATGACCTAAGTCCGATTCCAAACGCTTCGAAAATCGTGGAAGTTTTGTTGGGTGAAAATTTTTCAAATCAAGTTTCGGCAAAAATCGAAACTTCAAACGGCGGCGCGGCGGGTTTTGCTCCGGCAAAAGAAACAATTGCTTTTGTTCCGCCCGGTTATGAAAAAGAAATTTCTGAGGAAATTCCCGAATTGTCCGAGAATCCAACCGATGAAGAAATGTGGCAATACGCCGAAAATCACCCGCTTGTTAAAAAAGCATTACGTATCTTTCGCGGAAAAATCGTTGAAGTTAAAAGGGTTTGACATCAGTATTAGCACCGATAAAAAAATTTGGAACTTAAAGTCTTATTTTGTCGTTAAGTAAAGTGGAGGTAATTTTTAAGATGCGTGAACCTTGGATAGCAGGAATTTTAAGTCTTTTAATTCCCGGACTTGGACAGATTTACAACGGCAGAATTATTATCGGCGTAATTTGGCTAGTTTTAACCGGCTTTTCGTGGATTGGTTCAGCCGGAACTTTGGGTTGGATTGTTCATTTAGCAGCCGCTTGGTGTGCTTACAGTTACGCTCAAGATAATCCTGTCAAAAACTAAAAACTTTACTTCGTAGACTCCTCCTTTGTGCCCGATGTTCGATAACATCGGGTTTTTTTTGTTTTCCAAACTCAAAAAATTAACGTAAGATGAAATTTAGATTTTAGAGGTTAGATGTCAGATGCCAGTTTTTCTAACATCTGATATTCAGTATCTGACCAATTTTTTATGGTTAAAGAAGGTCTTCCATTTGTTATAATTCCGCTTTTAATTGCAGCCGGTTTTGCAGTTTTTGGATGGTGGATTTTTGCCGGTTTGTTTGTCGGACTCGCGCTTTTTATGGCGTTTTTTTTCCGCGACCCGCGTCGCACAATTCCAACCGAAGTGGATATTATTGTATCCGCTGCCGACGGCAAAGTAACCTGCATCGAAGATAGAGAAAACGGTAAATTCGTCAGCGTTTTTTTGTCGCCGATTGATGTTCATATAAATCGCGCTCCGATTACGGGAAAAGTTATAAAAATCGAACTTTTTCAAGGCAAAAAAGCACCCGCGACCAGCAAC
>JACCYR010000422.1 GCA_013696385.1 Acidobacteriota bacterium | reverse complement strand
TTCTTCAACGATTTTTACGTTGATGTTGTTTGAAAATTAAGGAGGTAGTAAAAATGGAAAGTAGAGCAAAACTTTTCGGGCATGCGATTCACCCGATTTTAATAGTTTTTCCGCTTGGTCTTTTGGCGACGGGCGTTGTTTTCGATGCTATTTTTCTGATCTGGGGAAATCCGACTTTTGCAACCGTTGCATATTGGATGATTGCCGCCGGAATTATCGGCGGTATACTTGCCGCGCCGTTTGGCTGGATTGATTGGTTTGCCATTCCAAGCAATACACGCGCAAAATCTATCGGTCTGTTGCACGGACTCGGAAATGTGGTTGTGCTTGTGCTGTTTATCGCAAGCTGGTGGCTCAGACGCGATGCACCGGAAAGACCGGAAATACTCGCTTGTATTCTTTCGTTTGCGGGCGCGGGCTTGGCATTAATTACCGGCTGGATGGGCGGCGAATTGGTTGAAAGGCTCGGTGTCGGCGTGGACAACGGAGCGCATTTAGATGCGCCGAGTTCGTTGTCAAACAAAGCCGCCAGCCAAAATGCTTCGGCAGCAAAAAATACTTAAATAAGGAGAACGAACAATGGGAATAAAATTAAAAAATTTAGACGAGCAGGTTGTAGTAATTACCGGCGCGACGAGCGGCATCGGTTTGGTCACGGCGCGGATGGCGGCGATGCGCGGCGCAAAATTGGTTTTGGCGGCGCGTAATGAAGACGCTCTGCGGCAGCTGACCGATGAAATAAACGAATCGGGCGGCGAGGCGATTTATGTTGCGGCTGATGTCGGCAGCGAAGCGGACGTGCAAAAAATCGCCGACCAAGCAATCGGGCGTTTCGGTAGATTTGATACTTGGATAAATAACGCGGGCGTTTCAATTTACGGGCGACTGGTTGACATTTCAACCGAAGATCATCGCCAGCTTTTTGACACGAATTATTGGGGCGTAGTTCACGGTTCAGTAATCGCCGCCGAGCATCTGCGTAAAAACGGTGGAGCGTTAATCAACATCGGCAGCACGCTTTCCGACCGCGCCATTCCGATTCAAGGCGCGTATTGCGCTTCAAAACACGCAGTTAAAGGTTTTACCGACGCGCTTCGGATGGAACTCGAATATGAAAACGCGCCTGTTTCCGTAAGCTTAATCAAACCGAGCGCGATTGATACGCCTTACAAAGAACACGCCAAAAATTATCTGGACGTAAAACCCGAAAATCCGCCGCCGGTCTACGCGCCGGAAACCGTGGCGCGAACAATTTTGTTTTGCGCCGAAAATCCAGAAAGAGATGTATTTGTCGGGGCGGGCGGAAAAGCGTTTTCAATATTTGGTAAATACGCACCGCGAACAACTGACAAAGTTATGGAAATGACGATGTTCGATATTCAAAAAACCGACAAGCCCGCCGATTCCGAAAAGGAAAGCGGTCTTTATACGGCGGCAAGCAATTTAGAAGAACGCGGCGGTTATGAAGGTTACGTCGCCGAAAGCAGTCTTTACACCAAAGCGAGTCTGCATCCGGTCGTTACGGGCGCAGCTTTGCTGGCTGTCGGCGCGGGAATTGCGCTTTTGACCGCTAATCGAAACGGCAAAAGTTAATTTTATGTAAAACCGTTTTGTTAAAAGAGTGCGGCAATGAAAAATCCGCGCTCTTTTTTCTAATTTTTTCAGAAGCCCGCACGTCAGTAAGGGCGAAAATCACACTCGACTGACGTGCGTGTTTCCGCATTTTAAAAATTTATGCAGCCAAGCTGGGAAATCAAAGGTTTTTTAGAAGTAAATAACAACCGATTAGATATTAACGGCGTATCGGCAACTGAGTTAGCCGAAAAATACGGCACGCCGCTTTTTGTTTTTAGCGAATCACGCATCAAGCATAATATCGAACGCTTAAAACGCGCCGAAAATTTTATTGACTGTAAATTAAAGGTTTGTTACGCCGCGAAAGCCAATTCAAATATGGCGATTTTGCGGACTGTAAAAAATGCAAACTGCGATTTGGAGGTAAATTCCGGCGGCGAACTGTGGAAGGCTTTGGAAGTCGGTTTTAAGGGCGAACGGATTATTTTCAACGGCACGAGCAAGGAAATCTGGGAAATTGAAAATGCGATAAAGACGGAGATTTATGCGATTCAAATTGATTCACTTTTTGAATTATCGCTGATTGAGGAAACGGCGCGGCGACTAGAAAAACGTGCAAATGTTTCCTTAAGATTAGTTCCCGAAATCGAAACGAATACGCATTCGGGCTTGCAAACCGCGCTTTTGACATCGAAATTTGGAATGATGCCCGATGAAGCACTGTCGGCGTTTCATCAATACAGAGATTCAGATTTTCTCAATCTCTGCGGTGTTCATCTACACATCGGTTCGCAAAATCCGGAATCCGCGCCATATGCCGAAGCCTTTCAGATGCTGTTTGAAAATCTCGTGCAGATTTACGAAGAAACGGGCATCAAACTTTCGCACATCAATCTCGGTGGCGGTTTTCCCGTCAATTATTTGCGCGATGCGTCGCACAAAAACTTTTTTCCCGAAGCCGAACGCGAAATGTTTGCGGCTGATTTTGAACCTTCGGACGCAATTAAAAACGCTTGGGAAATTGTCAAAGAATCTGCCGATGCTTCAAACGCCGCGCATCTTTTAGAAAATATCACACTGCTTTTAGAACCGGGCAGAAGCGTGATTTCCGATGCCGGAATTTGTTTAACGACTGTGAGAAATAGGAAAGAACGTCCGCTTCCAGATTCCAGATTTGATTATCAGGAATCCAAAATCCAAAATCCAAAATCCAAAATCCAAAATGATGTTTGGCTTCTGACCGATGCAGGTTTTAATATCTTGCTTTCGATGGAAACTTACAAATGGTATTATCATTTAATTTCCGCCGAGCGTGCGAGTGAAGCGCACGATTTTCCATACAAACTTGCCGGACCTTTATGCGACGGCGGCGACGTTTATTTTGACATTGAAGGTTTGGGAAGACTTCCCGAATATCGCCTTTTGCCTGAAAATGTTCAACCGAATGAGATTTTAGCTTTATTAAACTGCGGCGCGTATTCCATCGCGCAGATGTTCCAATACAACGGCAGATTTTTGCCGTCAGTCATTTTGATTCGAGAAAACAGCGAAGTAGAACTAATCAGAAAACGCGACGATTTTGAAGATTTAATCACCAACGATATTTGGTGAAAATCAATTACGAATTTCAAATTACGAATTATGAATTAAAAAACAAATCCAAAATCCAAAATCTAAAATCCAAAATCGCTAATGTCCCGAATACCAATCATAACCGCGTTCAGCCCAATAATCTGCCGGACGTTCATTAGTAAATTCGATGCGCCCGATGCGTTTAA
This sequence comes from Acidobacteriota bacterium, assembly GCA_013696385.1. Taxonomy (GTDB): domain Bacteria; phylum Acidobacteriota; class Blastocatellia; order Pyrinomonadales; family Pyrinomonadaceae. The sequence continues at coordinate 1,298 of JACCYR010000422.1, read as the reverse complement.
TTTGCTTGATGCCATATTTTGTCGTTGTTACAAGGCGAAGTGGTGCGCCGTGTTCCATTTTTAAAGGTTCACCGTTCATTTCATACGCCAGCAAAGTTTGCGGATGCAGAATACTCGGCATATCCCAACCGACGTAATAGCCGCGGTCGGGCGTAACCAACGAAACATAGCGGACCTCAGGCGCATTAAATTTAGCGGCAAAATCGGAAAACCTCGCGCCTGTCCAATTAACAATTATGCTCCAGCCTTCGATACATTTTAATTCCGTCGTCATCTCAACTCGCGGCAAAGATTTTATGTCATCAAGCGTCAACAGCAAACCGGAAATTGAAACATCCGGCGCGGGCGGAGTATCTAAACTTCTCGGCGCATTATCTTCGCCTTGAAAAGACATACTTTCGGAAAATTGCGGAAATTTTTGAGGATTAGCTAAACCAACGACTTGCAGCCGCCACGCTTCAACATCAAAATCTTCGCCCAAACCAATTAAGCCGTTGACACGCGCACCGGCGAGTTCGCGCGGAAATTCGGGCGCGAGGTCGTTGTTGTCAAAGAATGTTTGACTGATATTTTCGTTGAACCTGAACGTGCGGTTTAACAAAGAATTCTTTGTTTCATCGCTCATCAAACGCCAGCCGAAAATGCCCAACAATGCAGTTGCGCCGCCGATTAAAAATGTGCGGCGTGAACGATTCGACATTTGTCGCCGCGCTGCCTCGTCGCTCAAAGGTTCACTCAATTCTCGTTTTTCGTTCAAAATCGAAGCCGTGTTGTTTTTCGTTGCAGCATTTTCTTCTTTGCAATTTGCTTTTTCAATTTCACGAACTTTTTCCAGCAAAACTTCCGAGTCTTTTTCTTTGTCTTCGCTCATATTTTCGCTCCTTCATTAAGCGCAGATTCAGGCAAATTATCTTCAACCGTAACCGCTTCGTAACCCGTAACCATCGAACGAAAATTGCTCCAACCGGCAAGTGCAACCTGTATGACGTGGACGACAAAAAACAAAACGAAAAGAATCATTAACCAAAAATGTTCCCAACGCGCCCATTCGTAACCGCCCAAAAACGCGGTTAGCCCAGAGGCTTGAAGCGGTTTGTAAATCGCCAAACCGGTAACAAGCGAACCGAAACCCAATAAAACTACGCCCGTATAAGCAATCCGTTGGGCATCGTTGTATTTTCCCTGCGGCGGAAGTTTTTTGACGATGTGCAGATCGTAAAGCGTAACCAAAGCGGCGCGTTTGAACGAACCCGGAACGGGCAGAAGCGTCCGCCATTCGCCTGAAAAGATGAGATATA
>JACCYR010000401.1 GCA_013696385.1 Acidobacteriota bacterium | reverse complement strand
AGGAGAGAAAAGAAATGAAAAACGAAATGGCTAAAAAGAAAGAAACTACCGAAAAATTATTTTTGCTTGACCCGGATAAAAAGAGTCCGCGAGCCAAAGATTTTGAAGACAAACTTTCGGCTTTTATCGTCGGACAGGAACGCGCCGTCCGGCGGATGAGCGGAATTTTCCAAATCTATCTGGCGGGAATGAACAATCCGGCGCGTCCGCTCGGCACAATGCTTTTCCTCGGTCCGACCGGTTCGGGAAAAACCCGTGTGGTCGAAGCGGCGGCGCAGGTTTTGTTCGGCGAACCGCTTTCGGTTGTTAAAATTGACTGCGCCGAATTTCAACATTCGCACGAAATTGCCAAATTGATTGGTTCGCCTCCGGGCTATCTCGGACACCGCGAAACTTCGCCGATGTTGACGCAGGAAAATCTCGACAAAGCACACACTGAAGATACAAAATTAACTTTTGTTCTTTTTGACGAAATCGAAAAGGCTTCGGACGCGCTATGGCAGCTTCTGTTAGGCATTTTGGATAAAGCAACGTTGACTTTGGGCGATAATCGCCGCGTTGATTTTTCGAGAACGGTGGTCATTATGACTTCAAATCTCGGTGCCCGCGAAATGTCGGAAATGATTTCGGGCGGCATCGGATTTGCTCCGACAAAAACCGGAAAAAATCAAGATGACAATGAAATTGATACGAAAATTTATCGCACTGCGTTAGAAGCCGCAAAACGTAAGTTCTCGCCCGAATTTATGAACCGCATTGATAAAGTTGTCGTATTCCGCAGTTTGAAAGAACATCATCTGCGCCAGATTCTGGAAATCGAACTGCGCTCGGTTCAAGATCGCATTACTGAATCCGCCGGAACAAAATTCGCTTTTGAATGCACAACCGAAGCAAAAGAATATCTGTTGAGCGAAGGCATTGATTTAAAATATGGCGCACGACACTTGAAACGCGCAATTGAACGCTTTTTGGTTTATCCGTTGTCTAATCTGGTGGCAACGCAGCAAGTTGAAACGGGCGATATGGTAACGGTTGATTTTAATGAAGAACAAGCCAAACTTATTTTCTCGAAACAAGCCGGCAAGATGATTGTCAGCGAATATGAAGAAGATTTGACGGACGACGAATCCGAAGTAAAATACGATGCCATCGGTTTGCCGCTTCCGCAAGCAAATACCACCGAGAGAAGTAAATCAACCAGTGAACATTACGAGAATTAATCTCCAAAAATCATTGGAAAATGCAAATCTAACTTTTGACCGATTATTGTGAGGACAGTTTGTCCTCACTTTTTATTTTAAAGACTAACTGAGACATTTTGGATATTTAACGGCAAATCCGCAAAATCTCTGCCACGCTCCAAGCCTGTGCAATGCAGCCGCGCGGCGTGTGTGGCGCGTCGCCGTCAAAAATCTCGGAAATCTGCCCAACTCCGGCTTCGGTTAAATGATTTTTGAAATTTTCCAAAATTTCGTTCACGCGATTTTCGGTTTCGCGCCCGTCAGCATTAACTTTGCGATAAGCGTCCACGAATGCGCCGATAAGCCACGACCAAACCGTGCCTTGATGATAAGCGGAATCGCGCTCAAACGGCGAGCCGACATAATACGGACAATAATTTTTGTTTTTTGGCGAAAGTGAGCGCAAACCGTATGCTGTCAGCAGTTCATCTTCAATCTTTTTCACGATTTTTTGCGCTTTTCCGTTGCTTAACATTGTATTCGGCAAACTAACCGCAAAAATCTGATTCGGGCGGACGGAAGCATCTTTGTTTTCGCCGTCAACTGCATCAAACAAACATTCTTCCGCTTCGTTCCAAAATAAATCGTTAAAACTTTGTTGGGTTTTGTTCGCCATTTCCAGATATTTTTCTTTGTCTTTTTCATCGCCGAATTTTCCGGCAAAATCCGCCATAACGCGCAGAGCGTTATACCAAAGTGCTTGTATCTCGACGGCTTTTCCCGTGCGCGGCGTAAAAACCGTTTCACCGACTTTCGCGTCCATCCAGGTCAGCTGCGTGCCTTTTTCGCCCGCGTAAAGCAATCCGTCCGTGTCAATATGAATATTGTAGCGAGTTCCTTTCAGATACCAGAGAATGATGTTGACAAGTTTTTCGTATAGATTATTGCGAATAAAATCGTAATCTTCGGTTTTTTCGGCGTAAGCGCGAATTGCTTCAAAATACCAAAGCGTCGCGTCAACCGTATTATAATCCGGCATTTCGCCCGCGTCGGGAAAGCGATTCGGCAGCATTCCTTTAGAAATATGTCTGGAAAATTCGAGAAGAATACTTTTTGCAATCTCAAAGCGTTTGGTCGCCAAAGTCAAACCGTTTAAAGCAATCATCGTGTCGCGTCCCCAATCGGAAAACCAATGATAACCGGCGATGACGGTCTTGCCGTCGCCGCGCGAAACGATAAATTGGTCAGCCGCTAAAACGAGTTGTTTGGTAAAATCGTCTTTGACATCGGCGGTTTTTATCAATGCTTCGCGCCGTTTGATTTCCGATTTTTGCAAACTCAAAACTTCCGATAAATCCTGCGGCTCAAGCGAAGCGACAACCACTGCGTCTTTGGATAAATCAAATTTCAGATTAAACGGCTGAAACAAATCTTCCAAAAAATCAAAACCGCGCTCTTTTTCAATGGCGTATTCAAAATTGCGATACCAAATGCCGGTTTTTTCAACCTTATTCGCGTTATTTGTAAAACAGAGCGAAGGCATTCCGTCAAATGGATGAATTGTTACAAGATTTTCCGAAATCTCAAACGACGGATTTATATCGTCGTTTTCGTGCTGAAGACTGTGATAATCAACAAAGGACAGAAGCGGTTTTAATTCAAGCTCAACTTTGGACTTTGGACTTTGGGCTTTGGACTTGTATTGAACGACAGTCGTATTCTGCCCATAAACCATAAAAATTGACTTTTCAATTTCAATTCCGTTTATCTGATAAATCCAGATTGGAAAAGGCTCTAAGCGAAAGTTTTTTAGAAACTTATAGCCTTTGGGATAAATTACATTGAGATATTGATTTGAAGAAAGTTCAAATCTTTCGCCGTCAATGACGAGAGTTTCTTCAAACTTTGAAAGCATCGTTACGCGCCCAAGCGGAGGATTGACGGCGGCTGTCAAAAGTCCGTGATAACGGCGCGTATTTGCGCCCGAAATTGTTGACGACGCAAAACCGCCGATGCCGTTGGTTTCAAGCCACTCGCGCGAAGTTGCGCTTTGAAAATTTGTGCAGATTTCCGAATCGAAGTTTAACATCTCGCTTGGTAATTTCTTTAGTATTATTTTAGCTATTTCAAAGCGTAAGGCAAGCGAGATGTTCTGCAAAGTTCTGAGGAATTTTAGACGCGAAAAGTAAATCCGGAATCTGAAACGTGAAATTAAATCCTAAACAAATAAGCCTTCGGTAATACCTTTCTCATAAATAATAAACAGTCCAAGCCCGACGCTTACCAAACCTGCGACGCATTGCAAAACGAAATTAAAGCGATTAAGACGCGAAGCCGTCAAATGAAACGGCAAGCCGACCAGAAAACTCATCAGCATCATTCCGCCGATTGAGCCGATGCCGAAAATTACGATATACAGCAAACCCATTAAAGTCGAGCCGATGGTTGGAATTACCAGCAGCATCAACGCCGCGCTACCCGCCAATCCGTGAACCATTCCAATTAAAAGTGCGCGTGGATTAAACGAAAAACCGTGATGCGTATGTGGTTCGTCTTCGTGTCCTACTTCGTGAAAGTGCGGATGGATGTGCGCGTGTTCGCCGTGTTCGTGTGAGTGAAAATGAAGCGTCCCGCCTTTGATTAGTTTGCGCAAAACATTTAAGCCGAGAAAAACCAACATTATACCGACACAGAATTCTAATGCTCTTTCGGTTTTTTCGCTGATTTGAAAATCAAGCAAAAGCACAAAAATTCCCGCGACAAAAAGTGAAATTGTATGACCTAAACCCCAAAGTCCGCCGACAAGTGCCGAACTCCAAAGGCTTTTACGTTCACTGACAATAGTTGAAACCGCCGCCAAATGGTCGGCTTCCGTCGCGTGTTTTAAGCCGAGAAAAAAACCGAGAAATAAAACGCCCGACGTTGAAGTCGCAAAAAACAATAAAAATTCTGTCATTGGAAAACTCTTCACCAAAAAATCAAAACTATATTAAAGAGTTATAGCAGATAACCGCGCCAACGCAAGCGATGACAAACGCGCTGAAAACAGGCAAGGCTTTGATGAGGCGATTACTGCTCAATTTTGGATTATCAAAAAACTTGCCGGTATAGAGAAAAGCAAGTCCGACAGCCGTCAAAGTCGCTGCCAAACCGAAGCTGAAAACCAGCGTTAAAACAATTCCGTAACCGATGCGGTTAAGATTAATCGCCGACAGCATCAAAACTAATGCTGATGGACACGGAAGCAATCCGCCGGAAATTCCCAATGCCAGCAAGTTGCGCCAGGTGATATTTTCAGGCGGCAAATGCGTATGTGTCGAACCGCCGTGCGTATGTGCTAAACCGTCGTGTGTGTGATTATGCGTGTGGTCGGCGTGATGTTCGTGGTCGTGCGAATGGTCGTGGTGATGGTGAACGTCAGCTTTGTATCCTAAAAATGAAAAAAGACGGTCTTTGAAAAGTGTCAAACCGATAAACAAAACAAGTAAGCCTGAAACGAAACTCAAAAACGGCATCAACTTTTCAGGCAAAATATAATTTGACGCGAAAAGCGTCAGAAGTCCGAGCGCGAAAACGCCGAGCGTGTGCGTAATCGTTACAATTGCGCCGAGAAATATCGCGTGTTTGACCGTTCCGCGCGAACCGATAAGATATGCGCCGACAACCGTTTTACCGTGTCCGGGCGAGAGAGCGTGCATCGCCCCGAAACCGAAAGCAATAAGCAATCCGAACAAAATAATGGACGGCGTAACTTCGGGAACGGCAATCAATTCGGCGAATTTATCTTTTTCGACAGGCGCGGAAATATGTCCGTCGCGGTTTTGCAAAGGTTTGACATCCGCCGCGAGGATTGAAGATGTAAATGAAAATTCTGCTTTTCTCTCGGAAAGCGGCGCGTTTAAGTTTTCGCTTGGATACGCTTTCAGTTCGTCGGTGATACCACTTCCGAACGCGGTGCTGTTAAAAACATTGATGCCGCCGACGCGCTCGACAACGATTTCGTTCCAGCCGATGCGCTCAGTATTGTTTTTGTTTTCAAATTTTAATTGGTGAATGGCTTTTGCGTCTAAATCCGGCAAATCACCAATTAAGTCCCACTCAATGCGAAGCGTTGGCAAATTGCCCGAACCCGGCGGCAAACTAATATTTTTCGCAGTCGAACGAAGGGCAATCGGCGAGTCGTCAACCAAAAGCTGCAAATTTGCAATATAAATCGGCGTAAGGTTTTCGGCGTAAACATTGAGTTCTTCTGCGGAAAGTGCGCTGTCTTTGTTGGTGTCAATTTTTTGCGATTCCTGAAATGTCGGAATTTCTGCCATATCTAAAACTGCGCGAAGTTTGACTTGCGATTTTTCGACTTCAATCCGCGAATAATGATTGACGGTAAAATTGCCGAGCGGATGCGCCGTCGCCACGCTGACAAAGGTAAAAATTAAAAGCGCGGCAAATATATAAATCTCTTTTCGCATAAAATTAACATTTGGAAACGGTTTTTGGATGCCTAAGGTTTGATTTGCTGGTTTATTAAGCATTCAAAAACCGACTCTAAATCCTTTGAAAATTACTTTAATTCCAGCAATACCAATTTTGTGGTTTCGGTTTGCAGTATATCTCATAAAACTGTTGCTATCAACCTAATTACTTATCTATAAATTCGTATCAAACGCTTATTCGGATTCAAAAACTTTTTGGCGACTGCGGTTTGCAAAGCATCAGACTTCGGCAAATTTATTTGTTTCGTTTGCTGTCCGAGATTGTTGCGCCGAGCGGCAGATTTTTTATTTTGCGCCCTTGACAGTCGTCCGGTGCAGTTTGGAATTCATTCCAGACTTTTTCACCTTTTTTTGCATATATCAACCAACATCTCGTCATAACCAACACAATTTTCGCAGTGTTCTCGAATCAAACTCGTAATACCGGCGGCAGCTTCGAGCGGCAAAAGATGTTTGACTTCGGAAACAACAACAAGACGTGCATTTTTGACACGCCGCACAATTTCGCGCTTTAAAAGTTTCGCGGTTATTATTTCGTCCTTTTCGCCCGCCGCGACGAGAACCGGAACATTGATTTGTCCGACTTCAGATGAAATATCTTCGCGGCTGCCGCGTTCGAGCCACGCCCGCCACGCCGCATCCGAACTTCGCAAGTTGTCATTTACCGCACACTCGAAAACTTCGCTCGACAATTTTTCTTCGGCGGCTTTGCAAACTGTGTCGGTAGCGACGCGAGCGTTGCCGTGCGTTGCGAGCAATTTTGCGCGTTCATCTTCTTTTATCGGCTCTGGAGTCGGCGGCGATGGCGCGAGCAAAATTAAAGAATGCAAACCTTTCGGCTTTCTCGCGGCAAGCGCAAGCGCGATTTTGCCGCCCATCGAATGACCAATCAAGACAAAATCCTCAATTGTCAGCACCGAAATCAAATTTGAAACATCGTCGGCGTAATCTTTGACCGCATAATTTTCCGGCAAAGCATCCGACGTGCCGAATCCGCGCAAATCCGGCGCAAGGCAGTGATAATCCTTTGCAAGTTCTTCGATAACTTCTGTCCACGCGAGCGACGAGCCGCCAAAATAATGCAGAAAGATAAGCGACGGGCGCGTTTTATTATAATTTTCAACGCCCGCCTCAAAAACATTCAGAATTGTGCCGTTGATTTTTAGCCGCATTGGTTAAACCTCGACTTTTAGCCGCGCCGGTTCGCTCGTTACTTCAAAAACTTCGCCATGCGGCACGATTGTTATCTGCCCGTATTCCTTGAGCAGCATTCGATAAGCGTCGGCGACGGGACGCGGTTTGCGATTCAAATCATACAAACCGCATTCGTTGACCTTACCTTTTTTTTCGGCAAGTCCGATGTCCCAATCAATCTGGTCAATCAGGCTATACCAAGTAAAACCAAGCACCGGAACGCCGTCTGAGCGCATCCGCAAGATATTTATCCATTGTTTCCAAAGCCACGTCGGGGCGTTTTCCGAATCCATAATATTGGTTTCGGTATGCATCACCGGCTTTTTGTAACGGTTGTAATACTCCTTCGTGATTTGATACCAGCCGAAAATGTCTTCCGCCGTGCAAATCGAGCCGTCGGGCTTTAAAATCTTTTCATTCTGCCCGTAATAATCGTTGCCCATAATCTGGTATCCGGGCGGCTCGCCGACCATAAACCAATCGTATTCCTCGCGCGTCAAACCGTTGTCCATCAAATAATGCGCGATGTCCGCGTCCGGCGGATGCGCGTAGAGCAAATCAAGCGAAATCAGGCGTTGTTTGTTCGTGAGTTTCGTCGCCTCAGATACTGCGGCGCATGTTTCGTGCAGATATTCGGCTGATTCCGATTGAATAATCACGCAGTCGTGGCGATGTTTGGCGATTTCCTGCGTTCCCAAAATGCTGGCGGCAACCGTGTGCTTCATCGCGGTTACAAACGCTTTGTCCGATTTTAACTGCTCGTTCCAAATACCGTCTTTCGCGCTCAATTTCGCCGTTACATAAATCTCGTTGACCGGCGTGTAAT
>JACCYR010000371.1 GCA_013696385.1 Acidobacteriota bacterium | reverse complement strand
GCCGAGCAGTAATAAAGACCGTCGTTTGTTTTAAAAAAGAGCGAAGTTGTTTTTGTGCTGGGAGCGCAAGTGGCTGGCAGCGTTGTTCCGTAATTGACGGCAACCGTGCTTCTCTGCGCGAGCACCGAATTGGCTGAAAAACAGCCGATTGATAATAAGATGGCAAAAATCGTTAAAAGTAAAAAGTATTTGAATTTCATTTGTTTTTCTCTCTCCTGGCGCGCTCCCGAATCTAAAATCTACGCGCCTAAATCCGTTGCTATGGTTGTAATAAAGCGAACCGCGTCCTCTAATTCCGCCGTTGCGCCGTCCAAAGTTTTGAGCTGCCCGAAACCCAAAATCGTGTAGCCTGATAAAGCATTCCCCGCTTGCCGGTCAGAAATAACTGTCATTAAGAAATTTATCGCGTCTTCAACGCGAATTTCTAAAACCGCGTGGCGCAGAGGTAAAGAAAATAAATCACCAATGAAATACCTACGCCCCGAAAATCTCTACGCTGTCGCCGAGCGTCTATGGAATGTGCAAATCGAAAACCGTGATGCGCTAAAACTCATCGTCGAAATGGATTCGCCAACTGCTCTTTTTTATTTAGACCCGCCGTATCCAGCTTCAACCCGAACAGATAAAAACCGCTACACTTGCGAGATGTCAGATAATGACCACCGCCATCTTGGGGAACTACTTTTGAATTTAAAAGGGAATATCGTTCTGAGCGGTTATCAATGCACATTGTATAAAGAACTTTTTGAAGACAATGGCTGGCAGAGAATTGATAAAAATACAATGGCAAACGGCGAAATTAAAAGAATCGAAAGTTTGTGGTTGCCGCCGCATACCGCGCACGGCAATCTGCGTTTAGTAAATGATGTGAAAACCGGCGCAAAAATCGGCATCCGTTTAGCAAATTATCTGCAAATTAAATGCGTATTGAATTGTCGCTGTAAATACTTGAATTATTAGGACTTCCCGCACCGACGCATCACTATGTTCTGCTATGTCCCGTTTAGTAAATGATTTGAAGATTTACACAAAGAACGCAAAGAAAATCAAAGGTTAAATCACGCAAGTTTTCATAACTTTTATCTTTACAACTCTCTGCCTTCTTCGGCTTCCTGCAAATCGTCGTAAGCCTTTTGCAAAATCGGGCGAGCGCGTTTGCTGCCGTCCATTTCGCCGATGTAGCCTTCGTGAACCATTGCATCTAAAATAGCGGCGGCGCGTCCGTAACCAATACGCAGATGACGCTGCAAAAGCGAAGTCGAAGCACTTTTTGAATTGACAACCGTGCGAAGCGCGTCAACAAATAAAACATCTTTTCTGCCCGGCAAATCGCCCGAATCATCCATTTCTTCTTCAGATTTTGTAATTGTCGTGTCATATTCAGGATTGCCTTGCGATTTGATGTATTCGACGATTTTGGCAATCTCTTTTTCGTCAACAAACGCGCCGTGAACGCGGACGATTTGCGAAGTTCCGGGCGGCAGAAAAAGCATATCGCCTTTGCCCAACAGACTTTCCGCGCCGTTGCCGTCAATAATTGTGCGCGAATCAATCTTTGACGAAACGCGGAACGAAATTCTGGCGGGAAAATTCGCTTTTATCAAACCTGTAATAACATCAACCGAAGGTCTTTGCGTCGCTAAAACGAGATGAATGCCGACGGCGCGAGCCATCTGTGCGAGGCGCGTGATTGATTCTTCAACTTCTTTGCTTGAAACCATCATTAAATCTGCGAGTTCGTCAATGATAATTACGATATATGGTAGAGTTTTGTAAGGTTCGCCGTTGTCATCAAACTCTTCGTTGGCATTACGTTTTTTTACTTCCGTGTTGAATCCGTCAATGTTTCTCACGCCCCAACCGGCAAGGTCTTTGTAGCGTTTTTCCATCTCCGAAACCGCCCATTTCAGCGAAATCGCGGCGCGTTTCGGGTCGGTGATAATCGGCGTTGCCAGGTGCGGAATATCGGCGTAAAGTCCGAGTTCGAGGCGTTTCGGGTCAACCATTATAAATTTCACTTCGTCTGGCTTTGCCTTATACAAAATCGAAACGACAAGTGTGTTGACACCGACGCTTTTGCCCGCGCCGGTTGCGCCTGCGATGAGCAGATGCGGCATTTTGGCAAGGTCGGCAACATAATTCAAACCGTCAATCGTTTTGCCAAGCGCGATGGTCAAAAGCGATTTCGATTCGCGGAATTTTTTCGACTCAATAACTTCGCGCAAATGAATCGTATCACGTTCGTTATTTGGCACTTCGATACCGACAAACGCTTTGCCGGGAATGCGGTCAATGCGAATTGATTCGGCTTCGAGCGCGAGGCATAAATCATCGGACAAACTTGTGATGCGCGAGTATTTTACGCCCGGGTCGGGTTTGAATTCGTAGGTCGTTACGACCGGACCGGGACAGATATTGACGACGCGCCCGGTTGCGTTAAATTCTTTGGTTTTTTCCTCTAATTCCTTTGCCAGAGCGCGGGCATCATCTTCTCTTATCTGAAAACGCGGCGGCGGCGGATTGAGAAAACTCGACATTGGTAAAACGTAATCGTTGTAGTTCTGTGGTTTTCTCGGCTGCGGCGCGTCGGTTTCTTCTTTAATTTCTTCTGCCGTTTGCAGTAAGTTTGTATCTAACTCGCCGGTTTCCAAAACCGGAGTAATCGGAACTTTTTCAACTTCAGAAATCTTTTCAATAATTTCCGGCGATTTTGGAGATTCTTTAGGAACGAAGATTGTCGGAATCGGCATTTCTTTTTCAATTTTCTTTTTTGGTTCTTCGACAACTTCGGGCGCGTCTTTCAGTTCTTTTTTCGGCGGATTACTGAAATACTTGAAAATCGCCGAAATCCTTTCGCCAACAGTTTCTTTTTTCTCTTTCGCTTCGACGGAGATAGTTTCTCCTAACGAAATCGCCGGTGTTTTTGGCTGTTCTTTTGCGACTCGCGCTTGATTAAGTTTTTCCAGTCGCGCCATTGCCTCTTGGTCTGCTCTGCTCCGCGCCCGCCGTTTATTGAGCCATTCGTCAAAATGAACGCGGAAATTTTCCCAAGCCAAACGAAAATTGCCTAAAAAAGAATCCAGTGAAAGACTTGTAATTAATAAAACGGAACTTGCAAAAATTGCCAGCAATAGAATAGCAGCACCGATATTGCCGAGCAGCCAAGTTAAATTTCGCTGAAAAAACGCGCCGATAATTCCGCCGTAAAATCCGAATAATGCCGCCAAACTCGAAACAGAAATGACAAAAAGCAGATATCCGACAATACGGCTAATCGAAATCGGTAAATCTTTGAAACGATAGAATCGCCACGCTATTAGAACCAGCAAAGCGGGCAGAAAATAAGCCGTTAAACCGATAGTCTGAAACAAAAGGTCAGCGATAACCGAGCCGACTACGCCAACCCAGTTGTGTGTTTCTTGCGTCGAAGCAGTGTTGAGCGACCAATCATTCGGGCTGTATGTAACGAGGCATAGAAAAACCAAAACCGCCAATGCCAACAAGACAACTGCGATAATCTCGCTGCTTCCTGAATATGTTTTTGAATCGGTTTGTTTTTTTTCTATTTCTGCTGCCATTTTTATAAAATTCCAGATTCTAAATTCCCGATTTCAGATTCTAAATTTTTCTTCCAATTTGGAATCTGGAATCGGGAGTCTGGAATTCATTGCCTGCCTTTCTTAAACAATAAAAATTCTTTGATAAACTCGTCAATATCGCCGTCTAAAACCGCTTCGACATCGCTTTGCTCAAACTTCGTCCGTGTATCTTTGACCAAGCGATACGGATGCAAAACATAGTTGCGAATCTGCGAACCGAAAGAAATATCTTGCTTGGTCGCTTCGAGTTCTGCGCTATCGGCTTGGCGTTTTTCAAGTTCGAGTTCATAAAGTTTCGAGCGCAAAACCTGCATTGCCACGGTGCGGTTTTGAATCTGCGAACGCTGATTTTGGCACGTTACGACAACATTTGTTGGCAGATGCGTAATTCTGACCGCGCTGTCAGTTGTGTTGACGTGCTGACCGCCTGCGCCGGTTGAACGATACGTATCAACGCGCAAATCCTTGTCATTTATTTCGACTTCGATGTCTTCATCAATCTCCGGTGAAACAAACATCGAAGCGAAAGACGTTTCACGGCTTCCACCGGAATTAAACGGCGAAATTCTGACAAGTCTGTGAACGCCGGCTTCGGCTGAAAGTAAGCCGTAAGCATATTCGCCTTCGACGCGAAAGGTCGCGCTTTTCAGTCCCGCTTCGCTTCCCAATTGCTCGTCTAAAATTTCAACCTTAAAGCCTTTGCGTTCCGCCCATCGCAGATACATTCTAAGGAGCATCTGCGCCCAATCCTGTGCATCCGTGCCGCCTGCGCCCGATTGAATCGAGCAAATCGCGTTGTTCGCGTCGGTTTCGCCCGACAGCAACGCTTCGGTTATCGCTGTATCAACTTCGGTTTCGAGATTAACAATTAAACCGTTTAACTCATTGGCAGAATCGTTGTCCGTTTCAGCAAATTCAAACAACACTTCAGCATCAGAAACAGCAGTTTCAAATTTTTCCTGACCTTCCAAAGCGCGTT
>JACCYR010000339.1 GCA_013696385.1 Acidobacteriota bacterium | reverse complement strand
AGTTATAATCAAACCGTGCAGTTTGACCAAAAGGCGGGAACTGCAACATTTGACGGAAAACTTCATCCCGAAATTCCGGTCGGCACACACAGCATTTTGTCGCTGGCGTATGCGATTCGCTCATTTAATTTAAAACCAAGCAAAGATCCAAATAATCCGGTTAATGACACGCGGGTTGCAGTCTTTTTAGGTTCGGATGCCAATGTCTTTATTCTCAGACCTTCAACTGCCGATATTATCAATTTAAAAGGTGAAAAAGTTCCGGCGCAGCTTGTTTCGGTAACGACGGGAAACCCGCAGATTGATTCGTTAAATTTGCGCGTTTGGCTGAGTTTAGACGAAAAGCGCGTGCCGTTACGCTTTACACTTGGTAGTTATCAAGCCGACCTTGTTGAAGAGAAGCTGATTCCGCCTAAATAATAATACGGCTTCAAAGTAAAATCCGCACTCTTGCCCGAAGCACAGGCTTCTGGATGGAAAACAATATGTTTTCCATCCAATCTCAAATAGGACTTTCTCATTTTTTGCCGCAAGCCCGCACGAAAGTCGAGGGCGAAAATCACATTCGACTATCGTGCGTGTTTCCGCATTGAGAAAGTCTTATTTAAGAAGAAATTCAAAAATACTTTTTATTGAAATTGAAATTTGATTTCAATTAGCTTACAATTTCTTTGTCGAAAAAAATTAGAAAATTCCAACAAAACAATGAATTTAACAAATTTGCCAATCGGCACACAAGCAAAAGTCGTTGCGGTCAACGGAAATAACGCGATAACCAAGCGTTTGATGGAAATGGGTGTTGTGCCGGGCGTTTCTGTAAGAGTGATAAAATCTGCGCCGTTTAGCGACCCGTTGGAAATTCGTGTGCGCGGTTATCATTTGGCAATGCGGAAGAACGAAGCCGACGCGATTGAAGTAAGCAAATGAAGTTTAAAATTCCAAATTCCAGATTCCAAATTCCAAATTCCGGGTCGGTGGTTGTTGATACAATCGAAGGACAACGGACAACAGACAACAGACACTTTACAATTGCTCTGGCGGGAAATCCGAACGCGGGAAAAACTACGCTTTTTAATGTTTTAACCGGAATGCGACAGAAAGTTGCCAATTATCCGGGCGTTACGGTTGAGCGAAAAGAGGGTTTTTGGCAATTGAACGGAAGCGAAAATACTGCGCGTTTGATTGACCTTCCCGGACTTTACAGCCTTGACGCAACTTCTTTGGACGAGCAGATTGCCCGCGATGTTTTATTGGGAAAAGTTGCAGATTCGCCGAAACCGAATGCGCTCATCGCTGTCGTTGACGCGACGAATCTCGAAAGAAATCTATATCTTGTAATTCAACTTTTAGAATTCAAAATTCCCGTCGTTATTGCTTTAACAATGGTTGATACCGCCGAAAAACAAAGTCTCGAAATTGATACCGACAAACTTTCGCATCTTTTGCAAATTCCGGTTGTCCGCGTCAAAGCCACGCAAAAACAGGGAATTGAAGAACTTGCCAAAAAGGTTTTGCAAGCTGCGAAAACTGAAGCAACGCCAAATTTTGTCTGGCTATCCAACGCTGATTTTATTAATAACACCGACGAAGACGATATTCACTTAAGCCTTTCGGACAATACGGCGGCGAACAAGAAAATTTTTGCGCGTTACAACTTTATTTCCGACGTTTATCAGGAAGCTGTCAAGCCGAAAGACACTTTGGAAAGAAGCGTTTCCGAAAAGATTGACCACATTTTGACGCATAAGTTTTTCGGACTTGCAATTTTAATCGGGATTTTGCTTCTCGTTTTTCAGACAATTTTTTCGTGGGCAAATCTGCCGATGGATTTGCTTGATAAAGGTTTCGGCGCGTTGGGTGATTTTGCTCGTGCCGAGATGCCGGAAGGTATTTTAACCGATTTGTTGGTTGACGGCGTGATTACCGGAGTCGGCGGCGTGGTTGTTTTTTTGCCGCAGATTTTGCTGCTTTTTCTGTTTCTTTCGATTTTGGAAGACACCGGATATATGGCGCGTGCCGCATTTCTGCTTGACAAACTGATGAGCCGCGTCGGACTTCACGGGAAAGCGTTTCTGCCGCTTTTATCGAGTTTTGCGTGTGCAATTCCGGGAATTATGGCAACGCGGACAATTGAAAATCCGAAAGACAGATTGGCGACGATAATGATTGCGCCGTTTATGAGTTGTTCAGCGCGTCTGCCAGTTTATACCTTAATGATTGCGGCATTTTTTGCTGGACAAACGGTTTTTGGTTTTCTTTCGCTCGGCGCGGTTTTGATTTTGGCGATGTATGCGCTCGGAATTATGGTTGCAGTAATCGTCGCTTTTATATTAAAACGGACAATATTAAAATCGCCGACACCGCCGTTTGTAATGGAACTTCCGCCGTATCGTCTGCCGAATTTTCGCACGGTTTTTCAAAATATGTTTATCCGTGCCGGACTTTTTCTCAAACGTGCAGGAACGGTAATTTTAGCGATTTCCATTATTTTGTGGGCGTTGACGGCATTTCCGCGAATCAGTCATCAGTCATCAGTTATCAGTTATCAGTCGGCAACTCCAGAAAACGATGAACAACAAACGACGGACAGTGAACAACTTAAAAACAGTTACGCGGGAAAATTCGGACATATTATCGAACCTGTTATTGAGCCGCTCGGATTTGATTGGAAAATCGGCGTAGCTTTAATCGCTTCGTTTGCCGCGCGGGAAGTTTTAGTTTCGACTTTGAGCATTATTTATAATGTCGGAAAGGAGGAAACGGAAGAATCCGCAAGTTTGATAAATGCCGTCCGCGATGCGAAAAAAGACGACGGCACAAAGGCTTGGACACCTTTAACCGCTTTAACTTTAATGGTATTCTTTGTGTTAGCAATGCAGTGTATGTCAACCGTCGCGGTTGTCCGGCGCGAGACAAATTCGTGGGCGTGGGCTTTATTTATGGTCGGTTATATGACGGGTTTGGCGTATCTCGCGGCATTTCTGACGTATCAGGGCGGAAGGCTTTTAGGTTTTGGTTAAATTATGAATTGGCAAGTTTTAATCGTTGGAATAATAATTTTTATCGCGCTTTTTTACGTCGGCACAAACGTCTGGCGCAAGGTCAAATCTTTTTCCGGCAAATCTTCGTGTGGCACAGATGATTGTGGTTGCGGGACAAAATCGTCGGCTAAAAAATCCTTTGTGCAAATTGGTAAAACGTAGAATTTTTTATTGCCCAGCAGATCTACAAAATACCTATTTTAAGAGTTAAATCAAAGCAATATACTTATATGACACCTTGCAGAAACATATAAAAAAGCGGTAGCCTGTTAAAAATTCAAAAAAGGGGAATGAATTATGTTCAAGAAAATACAAATTAAAAATTTAGCATGGTTAATTTTATCGGCATTTGCGCTTTTCAATTTAGCTTGTCAGCAGCCGGTAACAAATACCAATGCTAATACGACAAACGTAAATGTCAATATAAGCAGAAATATCAACACAAACTTAAATGCAAACGTTTCAAACGCAAATATGGCAAATGAAACGAGCGCGACAGTTGATACTAAAGAACCTGAGCAATATCAGGCGACCGTTTCGCTTCGGCTGGAAACTTCGGGCGACCAAAAGATGACAATGCCGCCGCTCAAAGCGGAAGTTGCACGCAACGGCGCAAATCGCCGGATGGAAATAACCGCACCGAATGGTGAAAAGATAGTTTATCTGGAAACAAACGGAAAAAATCTGATTATTGCGCCGCAGCGTAGACAATACGGCGAATTAAGCAAGGAATCTTTAGGTTTTGATGTGCAGAATTTGATGATGCCGGGGCAAATCGTCAATCGCGTAAAAAGTATGAAAGGTGTCGAGAAGGTCGGCGAAGAAAAAGTTGACGGGCGCGATGCGATTAAATATCGTTATAGCGCAACGACCAACACGCAGACCAAAGCCGGAAACGTCGAAACCGAATCTTTTATTTTAGTTGATAAAGAAACCAGCTTGCCGCTTCGTTCATTTACAAATTCGCAGTCGCAAAGCGGCAATGTGCAGGGAATCAGCGGATTGAGTTTGATAACCGAAATGAGCAATATTCGGACAACCGCCAATGAAAATCTATTTGCCGCTCCGACCGATTACAAACAAGTCGAACCAGAACAAATCCGGCAACAGGTAAATCAACTTTTAAGTGTTGCTATGGCAATCATCGGACAAGTGATGCAAAGCGCACAACCGCAAGCAACACCAACTCCGTAAATTTAAGTATCAAATGCGGAAACCCGCACGAAGTAAGGATATGTTTTTCACCCTTACTTCGTGCGGGTTTCTGCACAATACACACACTTTTATTTTGCCAGACGAATTCCGGTGAACTGCCAGCGCAGATGCGGATGAAAGAAATTGCGATAAGTTTTACGGCTGTGATTCGGCGAAGTTGCCACACTTGCACCGCGCAAAACCATCTGATTTATCATAAATTTGCCGTTGTATTCGCCAACCGCGCCATCGGGTTTTGAAAAATTCGGATATGGCAAATAAGCCGAATTCGTCCATTCCCAGCGCAAACCCCAATCAAATTTATCGCTTGCCGTTTCCCATTCAAATTCGGTTGGCAAACGCATTTTTTTCCATTCGGCAAATGCCGCCGCTTCATAAAAAGAAACATGGCAAACTGCGTTTTCAGGTCGGATTTTTCGCAAACCGCCAAGCGTAAAATTCATCCATTCGCTGTCAATTTTGTGCCAGTAAAGCGGCGAATTTATTTCGTTTTGCTTGACCCAATCAAGACCTTCCGCGTGCCACAACAGATGATTTTCATAACCGCCGTCTTTGATAAATTCGAAAAATTCACGGTTAGTAACGAGGCTTTTGCTTATCTGAAAATCTTCCAAAAAAACTTTGTACCGTCCGAGTTCGTTGTCAAAATGGAAACCTTCGCCCTGAGAGCCGATTTCGTAAATTCCGCCTTCTATTTCGGCAAAACCTTTTGTTTCGATTTCGCCTTTTTCGACGAGCGCGAAACCTTTCTTATAAACCGGAAAAGTCGGGTTGATGCCGAACGAATATTTCAAGTCGGTAATTAAAAGTTCCTGATGCTGTTGTTCGTGGTTAAGTCCTAAAATAACAAGTTCGCGGACGTTTTCGGGCAAATTCTGCTTGAGAAATTCGCGCATTTTCGCGTCAACATATTTGCGGTATTCAAAAACCCGTTTGACCGTCGGACGCGCCAAATCGCCGCGATTGTCGCGCAGAGTTCGCGTCCCGACTGAATTATAATAACTATTGAAAAGATAGCCGAATTGTTTATCAAATTCCTGATAATCGGACGCAAATTGTTTAAGAATCATTTCCTCAAAAAACCATGTCGTGTGCGCGATGTTCCACTTCGGCGGTGAAACATCCACAATTGGCTGCGGAATATAATCTTCGATTTCCAAAGGTTCGCAAATTTCTTCGGTGTAATTGCGGACATACAAATAGAGCGTTTCCAATTCCTCCGGCGTGGTTTTCTGTGGGGGTGTTCCTTGCATATTTTAATTAAAGCAAAAATCGCGGTAAAGAAAAAGTTTAGAATTGAAAGCGTAAATTTTATTTGCCGAATTTTTCGTATTCCGCATAAACCGCAATTTTTCGCAAAGACTCCTGCGAAATTTCCGCCAAATAATAATCTTTTGCGGTAAGATTTGTCTGCAAAACAGGAATCGCGGATTTATCGGCAATTTCACCGAGCGCGAAAGCCGCTTCGCGTTTTACATCGTCAAATTCCTTCTGATTTTGCAAAGTTTGAATCAAAATATTATTTGCTGTGCGAAATGTCGGAAAGGTTGCGGTTAAATTAAAATATTTCGGTTTTTCGATTAGATTATATTTATCAAGCAAAAATTTTTCGGGCGTGAGAACTTTTGTTTCATTTGTTTGAATAATCTGTGCGATTTGCCCGATAGAACGCGCCGCGCTGCGACGCAAAAATTCATCTTCTGATTTTGGTTTTTTCTGCAAAATTGTAATCAAAGCGTCAACCGCCGAAGCGTCGCCAATTTCACCGAGCGCGACGATTGCCGCGTTTCTGACATCGGAGATTTTATCTTTTTGGAAAATTTGAATCAAAAAGTTGATGGCATCTCGATTGCGGACTTTGCCGAGCGCGTAAGCAGTTTCGCGTCTAACTAATTCTTTTTTATCGTTTAAAAGCGGAAGCAAAACCTGCAACGCTTCATCCTTTGGCAGAAAAATTATGGAAAACGCGGCGGTAGCGCGGACAGTTTCATTTGAATCCCGCAAAGCGGCAACAGCAATTCGTGATGCTTCTTTAGTTTCAAGATTTCTGATTTGAAAAAGCGCGTCGCGTTTTTGTTCCGTGTTTCCGCGATTGATTTTTTCGGCTAAAACATCAAGATTAGTTTGTGCAAAAGAGTTTCCCGCAAAGGTGCAAAGAACGCAAAGAAATACAAAACATTGAAAAAACAATTTCAAATTCGTAATTTGTAATTCGTAATTCGTAATTTGCATTTTAAGCCGCACGTTGCACATTTTGCCGCCGAACCTTTTCCCATTCAAATACTTGGCGGGCGCGTTTGTTCTCATAAGCGTCCGCGAGCGAAACGATTAAATCATCGTTGATAAAATTTTCCTGCTGTTTGGAAATGCGTGTGGAAAGAAGTTGGGAAATACAGTTGATAACGGCTAAAGTTTCGTTTTCGTCAAGTTTATCAATTTCGCCAGCGACATTATGTTTTGTTTGTTTGACCATCTTCTTGCCTCCATTTTTTCGGGCAGACAGTCAAACGGCAAACTAAAATTTCAAGTTTTGACTATCTGCAAAATTGGTTTTCTCATCATTAAAATTTTCTTCGTATAAA
>JACCYR010000333.1 GCA_013696385.1 Acidobacteriota bacterium | reverse complement strand
CAACAATCACGACTTCGCCGTTCATAAAACTGTTGCGGTCGCTGACCATAAAGGCGGCAAATTCGGCGAGTTCCTGCGGTTTGCCGAGTCTTCCCTTTGAAACCCAAAAATCGTGCATCTGCAAAAGACGTTCGGGCAGAGTGTTGCCCAAATCCGTATCGAAAATTCCGGCGGCAATCGCGTTGACCGTGATATCGAAATTTGAGGCTTCGCGTGAAAGACACTTTGTAAATCCAATCATCGCAGCTTTTGAAGTTGCGTAGTGAACCGATGTCGGCAAACTGCGAATCGCGCCGACGGATGTAATGTTTAAGATTGAGCCGACACGCTCACGAATCATTTGTTTGTAAAACGGTTTTGTTACGGCAAACAGGCTGTTGACGTTTGTATCAACCACCCAGTCCCAAGATTTATCGGTGGTCGTCGCAAAATTATCCGGTTTGTTAACGGCGGCGTTGTTGACCAGAACATTTATTGCGCCCCACGCATCGAGAATTTCCCGCGCAATATGTTTCATTCCGAAACGGTCTGTAACGGAAACTTTATAAGCCAATGCTCGTCTGCCATATGATTCGATTTTTGCTTTAACTTCTTCGGCTAGATCGTCGCGTAAATGATAATTAAATGCTATGTCCGCGCCTTCGCGCGCAAAAACTTCACAAATTGCCGCACCGATTCCGCGTGTTCCGCCCGACACAAAGGCGCGTTTTCCTTCAAGTAAAAGACTCAAAATAATTCTCCAATAAAATAAAAGCGATTTTTAATGAAACTAGAAAAAGGTTAATTAAATTGTGGAAAACTAACAAGTGAGAAAAGTGAATTTATTGCTGCCAGACTTGAGCAAGTTGGGTTTCAATCTCGTTTGGCGCATTGATAACTGCAGCTTGATGATTTGGCAAAAGCGCGGAAATTTCTTCGATAATTTTCTGGGTCGAATTAGGAATTGCCATCCCGATTGTGGCGGCTTTCATCTGTGCATATCTCGCCGAATCGTTGAGCAAACTTTGAATCATCGGCACAATATCGGTTGCTTTTTCCAATAAAATGCCCGCGCCGTTTCTAGCAATCAGATTAACCGTTCCCGCTTCCTGCGGCATCGGCGGCGTGGTCGTGTCGGCAATAATCGGTAGATGACACGCCAGTGCTTCAAACGTTGTCAAACCGCCGAGTTTGGAAATCATTACATTTGCCGACTGCATAATTTTCTCGACATCGTCGGAATAACCGATAACTTTAACGGGAAACTTCGCAGTTTTCGCCAGTTCTTCAGCTTCTTTGCGAAGATTCTCGTTTTTTCCGGCGAGAAAAATCGTTTGCACGTCGAGTTCACCATTGATAAGCTCGCGGAAAATCTGCGGAATATTGCCGCCGCCGACCCAACCGGCATTAACAAAAACCGTGAATTTTTCGGCATCCAAACCAAAAGCCTTTCGAGCAGCTTGCGCGGCTTTTTCGTCTATTTCGTGAAACTTCGGATTTATCGGCATTCCCGAAATCTTGATTTTTTCCGGCGCAATTCCGTAATCAACTAACTGCCGTTTCGCATCGTCATTTGCCACCAGATAAAGCGAAACATCGTTGCACGCCCAACCTTTCCAAAACCCGTAACACGGGTCGGTTACAACGGTTACGAGCGGAATTTGTTCGGCAAGATTTAATTCTTTTAAGATTCGCGCAAAAATATGCTGCGTCAGCGGGTGAACGCTGACGACGATATGCGGACACCATTTTTCAAATTGTTCGGCGACGTAACCAAAGGAACGCCGATAAACAAAATTGCGCGTTTCAGGACGAAAGCGATTCATCGCCCAAAAAACATATTTCATCCAATGTTGTTTGTTTCGCAAAATCCAATTGTATAAATCAACGAGTTTTTCGGTGATGTGATGAGATTCTTCAACCGCCTTGATAACGCGGACGGCGACAAACTTGCTTTCCCAAAATTTCTGCAAACCTTCGACTAATGCTTGCGCCGCCGAACGATGCCCACCGCCGGTGTTGGATGAAATGATTAAAATTTTCGGTGTATTGTGCGGCATTAAAAAATAAAAGTTATTCGGAAATTAAGTTTGCCAAGGCTTTCAAATTTTCCGTTTCATCGAAAATCGCGCGAATCGGAATTTTGAAATCAGCCAGGACGACGCTTTCAATCTCGCCGTCTTTTGCTTTTAATAAAAGTTCGTATTGTTCGTCCTGCAAAAAATATTGTTCAACTACTTTTTTATCCGCGTCAACAATCCAGTATTCAGTTACGCCGTGCGCCGCGTAATCCTGAAATTTCGTTTGACGGTCATTCTTTTCGGTTGAATCGGACAACACTTCGACAATAAAATCCGGCGCGGGGAACTGCGCTTGTTTTGACGTGAAGTTTTTTGCTTTATCGCTGCCGAAGAAACAAATGTCCGGTTCATAGTCGTTGCGCGTGAGCGAAATCATTATTTTTTCAATGCCGACGAAGCCGAGATTGTGTTTGATAACAAAAGTATCAAGCAATTTGCATAATAATTTAGTCGCACTATTGTGCTGCAATCTGACGGGCGAATGAAAAATTATTTCACCGTTGATAAATTCCATCTTTTTATTTTCTTCGACAATCTCGTAAAAATGCTGACGCTTTTTTTGCTCGGCTTCGAGCGCGGCTTCGACCTTCCGCACAAAAAGAACGGCATTCGGCATTTCCAGAGTTTGTTCGACGGTGATGTGCATTTATCAGGCTTTCACGGCAACGCCTTCGGTTTGCGGTTGATTCAAATCCATTTCCTTCGACGCTTTTTTCATCTGTTTTTCGAGTTTCTTAATCTGAATCAGATGTTTTGGATTAAACGGCAGACTCGGATAATAAGAATTCGATTCGTGCGTGCAGAAACAGCCGTTGGCGACTTCTTTGCGTCGCGCTTTCATTTGCGGCGAAGTCCAGGCGGCTTGGAAATTCCAATCAAAATCGCGCAAATTTGCAACTTCGCTCTTGTTTTCGCAAGACGAAATCGTCCCTTCGTCGTAAATGACCGCGCCCGCCGTTCCCGCGTAGCAAGTCATCTGCTTCTCATTAGTTTCCTTAACTTTGGCAATAAGGTCGTGCATATAAAGGTCAATCGCCGCTTTGAAAAAGCCCGATGAACCGCCGTAATTATTTTTGAGTGCGGCGTTTTTCACATCGTCAAGAATCATCTGCGACAATTTCGCATAACGATTATGGTCGAAGTTTAGTTCATTCGGGTCTTTTGACGGCGGACGAATATAGTTGATATTGATTTTATCCGGCTTCAAATCGTGTTTCAAAAAATCATACCAATCAAAAATTGTGTCCTGGTTCGAGTTCATCACACAGGTGCAGGTTTGCACGTCAATGTTCGGAAATTCCTTTTTCATTTCCTTCAAAGTCCGCGCCGTGTGAATCGCTTTGTCCCAGCTTCCCGGTTTTTGACGAATTTTCTCGTGTTCATCCTTCAAACCATCAATTCCTAAAGCAATCGTTACATTCAAATTCGGATTTTCCTGACAAATGCGCGTTACGTCAGGGAAAATTCGCGGATGAATCTGCCCGTTGCTCATCAGATAAACCGATTCTAATTTGTTGGTGCGGTGAAACGCGCCGACAATTTCGGGCAAATCTTTGCGCGTGAACGGTTCGCCGCCCGCGAGAATCAAAACGCCGAGATTTCCGCCCAAAGTTTCTGAAATTTTTTCGATTTCGTGCGTCTTCATCTGTAATTTCTTGCGCGGACGGTCATCGAGTTCTTCGGTAAAGAAACAATGCGTGCAACGCATATCGCAAACGCTCGTTACTAAAATGTTTAATAAAATCGGCGCAAACGGCTGCCCGATTGCCAACTTCGCGTATCTTTTTAATAATTCTTTTGTTGTAAAATCCATTTTATTATTCCTTAAAAGTTAAAACCTCTCTTAATTTAACTTGTCAAACAGGCTTTCCGCAAGTTAGATTTCCTGTGCAAACCTTTTATAATTTCCATCTAACTTTGATGCGAAGAAACTTACTATGAGTTTATCAAAGAAACTTTTTTTAGGCTTTTGTCTGTGCTTTCCGTTTATCACGGCGCAGGCGCAATACCGTTTCGACTCGTGGACGACCGACAATGGTTTGCCGCAAAATTCCGTTTATTCGATTCTGCAAACCGCCGACGGTCACATTTGGCTGACGACGCTCGACGGTTTGGCGCGTTTTGACGGCGTTCGCTTTACGGTTTTCAACAAAAGCAACACGAAAAATCTGCCGTCTAGTCGTTTTATCAAAATTTTTGCCGAAGCCGACGACACGCTCTGGATCTGCACGGAAGAAAGCGGATTGGTGCGTTATCAAAACGGCGAATTTCAAACTTTTACAACCGCCGACGGATTGCCGTCGAACAATCTTCGCGAAATCTTAAAAGACACGGACGGAAGCCTTTTGATTTTCACGGAAAACGGAATCGCTCGTTTCCGCGACAACCGTTTTTCGATTCGCCGCTTTCGACTGCCGAAGGTCTGGCGGATAAAAACGTCTATCCGATTCTGGAAGACCAGCGCGGCGCGTTTTGGTTTGCAACGAATAAAGGTGTAACCAAATACGACGGCGTAACGGCAACGCAATTGACAACCGAAAACGGTTTGCCCGGCAACGATGTCAAAGCGATTCTTGAGGCACGGGATGGATCGCTTTGGTTCGGGACTTACGACGGTTTAGCTGTTTTGAGTCCCGACTTTAGTCGGCTGTCCGAACAGAGCCGCCTGAAGGCGGAATCCAAAACTTTTACCGAAAACGAAGGTTTAGCGGGAAATCACATCCGCACCATTCACGAGGACGCGAGTGGTACACTTTGGATTGGAACTTACGACGGCGGTTTATCGTGTTTCGCGGGCGGAAAATTTACCAATTACACAACTGAAAACGGACTTTTCAGCAACGGCGTTTTTCAGATTTTGGAAGACGCTGCGGGCAATTTCTGGATGTCGAGCAATCAGGGAATTTATCGCGTCAGCCGTCAGCAGTTGAACGATTTCGCCGACGGAAAACGGCAAACGATTACCTCGACGGTTTTTGGCAAATCCGACGGAATGCTCAGCACCGAAGCAAACGGCGGACGACAACCGGCGGGAATCAAAGCGCATGATGGACGGCTTTGGTTTCCAACGCAGGACGGCGCGGCAATTATTGACCCCGAAGCCGTCGGGTTTAATCTGCAACCGCCGCCCGTCGTGATTGAATCAGTCAAAATTGACAACATCGAACAATCCGCAACCCGCAATCCGCAATCCGCAATTGAAATCCAGCCGAACCAAAATAATCTCGAAATTCACTACACGGGCTTGAGTTTTATTAAGCCCGAACAAATGCGGTTTCGCTATCGGCTCGAAGGACTTGACAAAGATTGGACAAACGCGGGCGGGCGGCGCGAGGTTTATTATCCGTATTTGCCGCCCGGAAAATATACGTTTCGCGTCATTGCCGCCAACAGCGATAACGTCTGGAACGAAGAAGGCGCGGCGATTGAAATCGTCGTTCTGCCGCCGTTTTACCGCACTTTCTGGTTTATCGGTTTAACGATTACAGGTCTGGCGTTGATTGGATTTGTGCTTTACAAACGGCGCGTTTCGGAACTTAAACGCAAACAAACCGCGCAGGAAGAATTTTCGCGCAGGCTTATCAACGCGCAGGAAACCGAACGCCGCCGAATTGCCGCCGAACTGCACGATTCTTTGGGGCAATCTCTGGCAATGATAAAAAACAGCGCGGTTTTCGGCGCGCAGACCGCCGACGATTTACCGGCGGCGAAAAAACAATTGGAGCAAATCACGACGCAATCGGCGCACGCCATCGGCGAAGTCCGCGAGATTGCCTATAATTTACGCCCGTATTTGCTTGACCGTCTGGGTTTGACTAAAGCAATTCGTTCAATGCTAAACAAGGTTGCGGACAGTTCCGCGTTTAATTTGGTTTCTGAGATTGACGACGTTGACGAATTTTTCCCGAACGAATCGGAAATCAGCATTTACCGCGTTATCCAGGAAAGTCTCAACAATATAATCAAACACGCCGAAGCTACGGAAGCGCGGGTTTCGATTGAGAAAACAGAACGCTTTGTGATTATTAAAATTGAAGACGACGGCAAAGGTTTTGAAGTTCAGGACACCGACGGCAACGGTTTCGGTTTAATCGGGATGACGGAAAGAGTAAGAATGTTGGGCGGCACACTTTCAATTGAATCCGCATCTCTGAAGGGAACGAAAATTATTATTAAGTTGGAACTTAAATAATGGAAACTCGGATAAAAATCGTGATGGCTGACGACCATCCAAT
>JACCYR010000111.1 GCA_013696385.1 Acidobacteriota bacterium | reverse complement strand
TACAACACCCAAATTATAGTAATCTGAAGTGTCGAAACGGGCGAAAAAGTAACTTATAGAAGCCAGCTGATTTCACCGATTTGTTTGAGGAGTTACCAAAATTATGTGTTCAAGAAAATCAATTTCCAACACACAAAAGACAGCAGTTCAAATTTACAAATATCATTTGATAACACGGGTTCTCTGTTTGGTTTTATGTTTCAATCTATTGTCGGTATCGGTTCCGGCGCACCGCAAGCGGTCGTCGGCGCGGCTGGCAATTTTATTCAAGATGTCAGATTCGGATTCTTTTCCGGCAAGTAGGCAATTAATTTTCCCGGCTGGTTTGCCGGAGCGTTTCTCTCAAACGGTAGTTCAAATCAAAATCCGTCCGTTGCCACAACAAACTCGGACAAGTCTGGAAACA
The DNA here is from genome assembly GCA_013696385.1 of Acidobacteriota bacterium. Classification (GTDB taxonomy): domain Bacteria; phylum Acidobacteriota; class Blastocatellia; order Pyrinomonadales; family Pyrinomonadaceae. The sequence goes on along the minus strand of JACCYR010000111.1, from coordinate 6,031 downwards.
ATCGCGTCCATACAGAACCGGAGAAACGGCGCAGTGGAGCGAAACAATCTACGACGCGCAGGGCAGAACAATTAAGGTTATCGAGCCGGACGGAAGTTTTTCGCAAGCGTTTTATAATGAAACAAACCGTCCCGATTCCGCCTCGAATTTGCCGGGTAATACGATGCGCGTCGCCGATGCTTGGGGACGCGAGCGTTGGGGACGATACGACCAGCAAGGCAGATTGGCGAAAGTCGTCGAACCAAACCCGAACGGCAATGGTTCAGTTCTCTCGGCGGGCAGTCTGGTAACAAAATACGGCTATGAAACGATTGGCAGATTGACTGAAACCGAACAAGGCGTTCAGCTTCGTAAGTTCAAATACGACAGCTTGGGCAGATTAACCCGTCAGAAACTTGCCGAGCAAACCGCGACATTGAACGAAGCGGGCGTTTCCGTCGGCGCGGGACAGACAGGCGCGTTATGGAGCGAGGCTTTCCAATATGACAATCGCTCGAATATGACACAGAAAACCGATGCGCGTGGCGTTAAAACGAATTACGCTTTTACAATCTTGCCAACGGCGCGGAAGACGCGCTCAATCGCTTGCAGGCGATCATCTATGATTTGTCGGGACCCGAGAGAGCCGAATCTGCAAATTAACGCCGCGTATAACGTAACATACGAATATATGACGACGGGCGACAAGGAACGTATCAGGAAGATTGAAGCTCCCGGACTGGTTAAAGATGAATATGCTTACGACGCGGAAGGCAGAGTCAGCGATTACACGCAAACGGTTGCCTCTCGTGAAAGTTATCCGATGACGACGAGCTATTTGTATGACACGCTTGACCGCATTACGGATGTCCGCTATCCAGCGCAATACGGCTTACAAAGCAGCCCGCGAAAACTCGTCCAGCACACTTACGACACCGCCAGCCGTTTGACATCTCTGAAGGTTGACGGCACTCAGCAAGCCGGAGATATTGTCTATAATGCATCAGACCAGACGACATCAATCAATATCGGAGTGGCGGGAGCCAATCAGGTCAATGAAAACTACACCTTCGATTCGCAGACGGGATTGCTGACAAATCAAAAAGTGCAGCGCGGCGGGCAAACATTGCTGGATTTGAGCTACGACTATCAGCGCAATAACAGCGTCGGGACATTGAACGGCAAGACGGGACATCTGTCTAAAATCATCAACAATCTCGATGGTAACAAAAATCGTGAATATGAGTATGACGCGCTCGGCAGATTGACCAAAGCCAAAGGCGGAACTAATAATCTGTGGACACAGAATTATTCATATGACCGTTACGGTAATAGAACGAATGTAACGGCTTCGGGCGTAGCGGCTGACAACACCACGATTCCGAGAGACGGCATCGCTAATCTCACTTACGATACAACCTCAAATAGAATCACTCCTCAAGGTTTTGAATATGACGTGGCAGGCAATCAAACTCGCGCTCAAGCAGAGGACGGAACGTGGCTCAAGTTTGAATATGATTCGGCAAACCGCCTTGCCGTCGTCAGACAAGATGACGGAACGCCCTTGCAGAGTTTTCAATACGGAGCAAGCAACGCCCGATTGATAGCTTACGATTTGATTACTTATCTGGCAACGATTTACGTTTCAAACAGCGGGACGACGCTTTCGGAATACACGGAGTTTGGAGTAAATGTGCCGACGTGGACAAAAAGCTATGTCTATTTAGGCGACAGTATGCTTTCGACAGTTACACCAATATGAAAAAGCTAATTGTTGTGCAAGACCTCTTTAACACAAAATTTTATGAAATTTTCCCCATCGCCATAAAAATTCTGGAAAAAGCTATTTGAATAAGCTATATTTTCTCCGTCAACCATTAATTTTTCCAATACATGGCGAGGTAAAAGATGAAAAGCGTCCGTTTTCTAATATCATTATTTGTTTTATTGTTGGTTTTTTCGGTTTTTCATGCAAAGGCGCAAAAATCGAATGAAAATTTTTTCGGCAATTTTAATATACCGATTGCCGCGCCGCGTCCGCCGTCAGTTGAACAGCAAACGGCTTTGCCGAGTTCAAACATCAAGGATATTCAGGTTTTTGGCGAGAAATCGGGTATCGCTTACACGAGCGACACCATTTGGCGCACCGACACGGGCGGCGAAACTTGGCGCGAAATTGCTTTGCCAAAAAGTTTTTCGGAGACAATCAGCGCAGTTTCTTTTCTAAATGAAACAATCGGTTGGGCAATTTTAGCCGACGAACAAAACGCGCGACTCGAACTCGTTAAAACATCCGACGGCGGAAATTCTTGGACAAAAACGCCGGTAAATTTGCGGCAGGAAGATTTGCGCGAGGCAGATTTAGGGAACACTTTTTTGCAGTATATTGACGAAAACAATTTATTTCTGTTGCTGCCGCTTCCGACAAGTTCCAATTTTTCGGGAGCTTCTTTCTATGAAAGTCGAGATGGCGGAAATACTTGGAATCGCCTGACTCGTTCAATTCAGAAAAAACTTTCTGATAATCAAACCGGAAAAAATTCGCGGTGGATTTTAAAACGGGTTGGAAACTGTGAAGGATTCAAAACCGGATGCGTTCAGGAAACCAAAATCTTTGACGGCGCAAACGAAATCACGCCGCCCGAAATTAAAAATCTTGCCCGTCTCGAAAAGGAAAATGCTAAACTTCAAGCGCAAAATTCCATTTTTGCCGCGCCGCCTGCGGGAAATACGCGCATTAGTCTTAATCGCGGCTTCGATAAATGCACCGCCGCGCCTGCTTCGCAAATGCAAACGTGGTGGAATAACAGTCCGTTTTACGATTCAAACATTTACATTAGCGGCAGAAATCGCGCTTGTTCGCAACCGCAGTTGACGGCGGCTTGGGTTAATCAAGTCTCCGCCATGGGTTGGGGATTGATTCCAACCATTGTCGGCTATCAAGCACCTTGCTCGGTTAGCACGAACAGTCAAAAACACAGTTCTGACCCGGCAACCGCCGAAATGCAAGGGCGCGGCGAGGCGGACATCGCCATTGCCGACGCAAACAATCTCGGACTAACGCGCGGGACAGTGCTTTACTTTGACATGGAGCGTTACGACGATTTGAGCGGCACGGGCGCGTGTTCGACTCCGGTCAAAGCCTTTCTCAAAGGTTGGACAGACCGTTTGAAAGAGCAAGGTTATATTTCTGGCGTGTATGGCTCGCCAACCAATGCCGTGAATGATTGGATAAACATTCCGCCGCAAAGCCAAATGGACGTGGTTTGGCTGGCGCGGTGGAACAATGTGATGAGCGTTTTCGGCGTTGCGCCGCTGCCTGATAATTACTGGACAAATAATCAAAGAATTCATCAATGGCTCGGTCCACGCAACGAAACTTGGGGCGGCGTAACTTTCAACATTGACAACGACATCTCCGACGCGCCCGTGGCAGGCACGGCGATCGCCAAAAACAAAACGGCAGATTTCGACGGCGACGGCAGAACCGATGTCAGCGTTTTTCGCCCCGACACGGGCGTTTGGTATGTTTTGAATAGTTCAAATTCAAGTTTTAGCGGCATTGCTTTTGGAAACAATACTGATATTCTCGCGCCCGGCGATTATGACGGTGACGGCAAGACGGACACGGCGGTTTTCCGTCCGAGCGAGGGCGTTTGGTATATCCAAACCAAAGCCGGATTTTTCAGCGCGCGTTCGTTCGGAACAAACGGCGACATTCCCGTTCCGGCAGATTTTAATGGCGATGGAAAAACCGATGTCGCCGTTTTTCGCCCGTCAAACGGCACGTGGTATATCGCCAACAGCGACAGCCGCGCTACTTTTACCTTTGTGCAATTCGGCGCAAACGGCGATAAACCCGTTCAGGCTGATTACGACGGCGACGGCAAAGCCGACATCGCCGTTTGGCGACCTTCAAACGGAAGTTGGTATGTTTTAAAAAGCTCTGACGGAACTTTTTTCGGTGTCGCTTTTGGAGCTTCAACCGACCAACCCGCACAAGGCGATTTTGACGGCGACGGCAAGACGGATTTTGTTGTCTTTCGTCCGTCAAACGGCGTTTGGTATCTGCTGAACACAACGGCGGGATTTTCTGCCGTGCAGTTCGGCACAACCGGCGATTTGCCTACGCCCGGCGATTACGACGGTGATAATAAAGCCGATGTCGCAGTTTATCGCCCATCAAACGGCGTTTGGTATCTGCTTCAAAGCCAAAACGGATTTAGCGGCACAGCGTTTGGGGCTTCGACCGACAAACCAATTCCGAATGCTTATCTGCCGAATTAGAGTTTCAAGTTTCAAGTTCAAAGTTCCAAGTTTCAAAATGTTGACTAATAATCAATTTGAAACTTGGAACTAAGTCTATTCATATTGCTCTCAATTATCCAAAATCAAATCCAAAACTTATCAAACTGACTTTCCCTTAATTCTGCCGATTTCTCAAAATCCATTTCCAAAGGTAGAATAATCAATTTGAAATTTGAAATCTGGAATCTGAAATTTATATGTTACAAGCCGGAATTGTTGGTCTTCCCAACGTCGGAAAATCTACACTTTTTAACGCGCTGACGGCGCAGGAATCGGCACTCGCGGCAAATTATCCGTTTGCCACGATTGAGCCGAATATCGGTGTTGTCGCCGTGCCGGACGAACGACTTGAACCGTTGGCAAAAATTGTTAAAACCTCGACCATCGTTCCCGCGGCGGTTGAATTTGTTGACATCGCCGGACTCGTGCGCGGTGCATCGAAAGGCGAAGGTTTGGGCAATCAATTTCTCGCTAATATCCGCGAAACTGATGCCGTCATTCAAGTTGTGCGCTGTTTTGAAGACGAAAACATTATTCACGTCGAAGGCTCGGTCAATCCGATTCGTGATATTGAAACAATTCAAATCGAATTGGCTTTGGCAGACTTAGCTTCGGTTGAAAAGCGGCGCGAAAAAGCGAGCCGAAGTGCAAAATCGGGCGACAAAATTGCTAAAGCGGAAATCGAAGTTCTTGATAAAATTCAGCCTGTTTTGGAAGAAGGTCGCCCCGCTCGTGCCGCCGAATTATCAAAAGAGGAAAAAGCAATCGCCAAACAATTTTTTCTTCTGACAATGAAACCGACGATTTACGCGGCAAATGTTGACGAAGAAACGCTGGCAAACACTGGCGCAAATTCTCACGTCAAAGCGGTCAAAGAACACGCGGCGCAGGAAAACGCGGAAGTCGTTGTGATTTGCGCGAAACTCGAAGCCGAACTTGTCGCGCTTGAAGAAGCGGAACGCGCGGAGTTTTTAAAAGATGTCGGCGTTGATTCGAGCGGCGTTGATAAATTAATCAAGTCGGCTTACAAGATGCTCGGTCTGATGTCGTTTTTAACTGCCGGAGAAAAAGAAGTTCGCGCTTGGACGATTCCCGTCGGCACAAAAGCACCGCAAGCAGCGGGCGAAATTCATTCGGACATCGAGCGCGGATTTATTCGCGCCGAAATCGTTTCGTATAATGATTTGATTAGTGCCGGTTCAAACGCGGCAGCGCGTGAAAAAGGCTTGACGCGGCTCGAAGGCAAAGAATATGTGATGCAGGAAGGCGACATCGTGAATTTTCGTTTTAATGTTTGATTTTTGGTGGGAAATTTTTTGTCAGGTGAACAAAGATGAGTGTTGCACTAAAAGAAAACTTAAAACGAAAATTTGTTTGAGATATTTCAGATTCTATTTATGTTCGGCAGTTAAGCCGCGCAATTTGTTATCACACAAAAACATGCTGATTCCCATCAACATAAAAAAGACCATTGCAACTTCAGCGTCGCCAAGATTGTAATGGACGAGTCCGCTGGTAAAAAATCCGACCAAACCGCCGAAACAACCTAATATAATTCCTTTTTTCTGCCAATCAACGGATTTTGGATTTTGGATTTTGGATTTTGGATTTTCAACTTCAAATCCTTGAATTTGGAATTTGGAATTTGGAATTTGGAATTTTATTCCCCGCCACAGCGTTCTGCCGTAAATAAATAAAATCCACAGCCACAGCAGAAGTGCGGGCAGTCCGCGTTCAACGACAA
>JACCYR010000326.1 GCA_013696385.1 Acidobacteriota bacterium | reverse complement strand
CGCGTCTTTTAAGCGTTGCATAATGCTCACGTAATCTAGTTTGGAAATTAAACTGATGTTATGAATTTCCGGCGGCGAAAAACAATGTAGTTGAAACGTCGGATATTTTGCGTGCAGAGTCGAAAGCGGATTTTCATACCATTCGATATTAAAATCGGGATGTAGTCCGCCCTGCATCAAAACTCCCGTGCCGCCGAGCGCGATTGTTTCGTCAATCCGTTTGCAGATTTCTTCAATCGAATGAACGTAAGTGTCGGGCTTTCCCGGTCTCCGGTAAAACGCGCAAAATGTGCAGACGACGTTGCAGACGTTGGTGTAATTGATATTGCGGTCAATGACGTATGTTACGACATCAGTCGGATTTTTCCGCATCCGAATTTCGTGCGCGGCAAGTCCGATGCGGACAAAATCGTTTGATTCAAGCAGTGCGGCTGCATCGGCGGCGATTAATCTTTCGCCGTCCAAAACTTTATCTAAAATCGGTTGAATATCGCTCATATTTTAATTAAACCGCAAAGGACGCGAAACAAGCAAAGAAATTTTATAGAAAACCTGCCTTCATCTGCGGCTTAATTTCTTTTATTCTGCAAATAAAAGTTGCGTTTTGCAAAAAATTTTCAAAAACTTCGCCAAAAACTGTGATTCCAGCGTCTTTTAAATATCTGCTTTTGTAGATAACAAATTTCATACCAAAAAAGTTTATACTTTTTTAAAGAAATATCGCGTTATTTAATAGAAGAGGAAATTTTACTAGAAGGAGAACAAAAATGCGAAATCAAGAAAACAAAGCAAACATAAACGAAGTCGCCTTGGTTTTGTTTGTCATAATCGCAGGTTGGGCTTTACTATTTTATTCCGGTTTGTTTTAATTTTAATCATCGAACTTATACTACTTTTATTCCAACGCAAATCGGCTGATAGCTTAACTATTCAGCCGATTCTTTTTTCGACAGTTAAATTCTTGCAAAAAATCGTGCCGCTGAAAGACGTGCGGATTTACAAAAATTTCAACGGTTTATTCTTTTTTATTAAGCCGTGTTTTTCTGCCAATTCATAAAAAAGCGACAAGCCTTCACGCATATTTTCATCAATCGAAAATGAGATGTTTTCCGTCAGATACTTTGTAAAATCATTACTGGCAAGCGGAATTTCCGTTTCGTAATTGGCGATAATTTCGTCTAAGTGTTTTAAGCCTTCATCCCGCACATTTGCAAAATCAATTTTTCGCGCAGTTTCTTTTTTCTTAACTTGCGTCATCCACATCGCAAAAACAAAACCAAAACCTGTAAAACTTCTCCACGTTTTTGCCAAATCGAATTTGCGATATTTTTTCTCATCAATCATCAACGCCGGATCGCCAATCAGCAGAGCGCAATCATTTTCCTTCAACATTTGAGCCAAATTCGGTTTTGTTATTTGATAAATCGGCTCTGAACCGAAAAATTCACGAAAAATAATTTTTGTCAGCGCAACAGAAGTTTTCGACGAAATATCGAGCGCGAGTCGTTTCACATCGCGTAAATCTTCGCCTTTGGTTACCAGACAAACGCTTCGCACCAGTTCTTTTGCGCCGACGCAAACATCCGGGACAAGCAAAATATCGTCAATCCGCTGGTATTCAATAACCGGAACTAACGCGCAATCAACCCGTTTGTTTGCTAAAAGCTCGCTGGAACGCGCTGGCGCGGTGTCCAAAATAATTTCGATTTTTCCGCATTGCGAGCCGTAAAGAAACGACCAAATGAGCGGTGCGGTATTTGAATAGCTTGAAGCGGAAATTCTCGGAACGCTCATTTATCAGCTTAAAACGTCCTGATATTCGGGCGTTTCGTCAATAATCTCTTTGACAAACGGGCAAACGGGAACGATTTTTATATCGTTTTCGCGGGCGTATTCAACCGCCGCCGAAACCATTTGTTTGCCTAAACCTTTGCCCTGCATCGCTTCGTCAACTTCCGTGTGGTCAATCGTGATTTCATTTTCACCCGATTTTTTATAAGTCATCAGAGCCGATTTTTGACCGTTTTCTTTGATATAAAATGAGCCTTTTTCGCCGCTTTCCTGTCTTTGAACTTGCATATACTAATTCCTCCAATTCTTAAAAAATAAAATCTTGAGATTTCGTGTAATTTTTTATTTTACTCTAAATTATATCATCATCTGCCAATGCAAATTCAATATGCCGCTAATTTCCGACACGCTTCGACAATTTCCGAAACCTGCGGCAAATAATAATCTTCCATCTGCGGGGCAAACGGCACGGGCGCGTCAATCGAAGCAACTCTGATAATTGGCGCGTCGAGCCATTCAAACGCTTCATCGGCGATAATCGCGGAAATCTCGCCGCCGATGCCGCCGGTTAAAGACGCTTCGTGCAGAACAAGAACACGGTTTGGTTTTTTCACCGTCGCCAAAATCGCTTCTTTATCGAGCGGCGCAAGCGAGC
>JACCYR010000325.1 GCA_013696385.1 Acidobacteriota bacterium | reverse complement strand
AATCGGAATAACTTCATATTTGTCTTTATCAATCTGTTCGATAACCGCTTTTGCCGAGCGAATAGAAATTTCGTGTTCGCCGGAACGCCCGCCGAAGATTATGCCGATTTTTGTTTTCATAAATCAGTAGTAAATAGTAAATGGTAAATGGTAAGTGGTAAATTTCAAATTGATTTTCATTTACCACTTACCATTTACCACTATAAAATAGTTTTCCCCAAAGCTGAAAGAATAAGTTCGCCCGCCAGTTCAACTGTGATATTGCTTTTATCGAGCATCGGATTGACTTCGACAATTTCAAAAGAACGCATTCCGCCGCGCTCGGCAATCACTTCGAGGGCGAGATGCGCTTCACGATATGTTGTTCCGCCGCGGACGAGCGTTCCTGAACCGGGCGCGAAACGCGGGTCAATCATATCCACATCGAAAGTTATGGCGTAACCGCCCGATGCCTGCGAAGCAATATCTATCGCGTCTTCGACACAAGCCAGCATTCCGCGCCGGTCAATATCGCTCATTGTAAAAAAGTTGTCGCACATACCAAGTTCACGAATCCGCCGCTGCTCGCCCGCGTCCAAATCTCTCGCGCCGACGTGAGCGCAAAATCGGGACTCAAGTTTCGGCGCAAAACCTTTTAAATTAACCAACGAAGGTTCGCCGTAACCAAGAAGCGCGGCAAGCGGCATTCCGTGAATGTTACCGGAAGATGAAGTTTCGGGCGTGTTAATGTCGGCGTGTGCGTCAAACCAAATCAAACCAATTTCTTCACCATGCGCTTTGAAAAAAGATGAAATTGCCGAAAATGTGCCGATGGCAATTGAATGGTCGCCGCCCAAAATAACGGGAATCGCGCCGTCCTGCAAAATTTGTTTAAGCGAGGCGGATATATTTTCGCAAGACGTGAGCATTTCTTTTAAATACTTTGGATTTTCTTCCGTCTTGGCGACATAATTAGGTTTGACAATTTCAGCATTGCCGTAATTTTTAACTTCGTAGCCAAGTTCTTTAATCCGTTCGGTCATTAAACTTCCGCGAATGTCAGATAAAAGTATTGCCGTTGCGCCGAGTTCATTTCCTTTTTGTCTCGCGCCGTAACCGAGCGGAACGCTTATGATTCCTACTTTTTTGTTCTCTCCCAAAAAATTTTTAGACTGCATAAATTAAATTATAACCCAAAAAAGATAGCCGCAAAAAGACGAAAAAGACGCAAAAAAATTAAATCATAAATGAGCGTAGATGAACATAAATTCTTAATTTTTTGAGCCTTTTGTGCCTTTTTGCGGCTATTTCTAAATCTCATCAAAACCATTTACAAAAATTTCCTCAACCGCTTGCAAGGCTTCTTGCTCGTCTTCGCCTTCGACTTCTAATTTCAAACGAGTTCCCTTTGAAGCCGCCAAAGTCAAGACGCTCAAAATTGATTTGGCATCAGCAATTACGGCGTTGTCAATTCGTCTGAGCTTAATGCGGCTCTTAAAACCACTTGCCAGACGAACAAGTTGGGCGGCGGCGCGGGCGTGAAGTCCTAGCGGATTGACAACTTTTATTTTACTTTCAAGCATCTTTTTTCAGTTTTTGCGGTTCAAGCAGTTCGCCGGTGCGGTAGATCGCCTGTTTGCCCTGCGCTTCAACTTCTTTTGCCATTGCCGTCAGAGTCATTTCTTTGGTTTGTGAAGCGAGTTTTATGACCATCGGCAGATTTACGCCCGTTACGATTTCGACTTCATTTTCCTTAATAAACATTGCCGAAATATTGGTCGGCGTGCCGCCGAACATATCGGTTAAAAGCAACACGCCGCAACCTTCGGAAACTTGTTTGATAGCACGAGAAATTTCGTCTTTCGACATTTCTACATCATCGTGCCAGCCGATTGAAACCGCCGCAATATGATTTTGTGCGCCGACCACCGTTTCCGCCGCCACTAAAAGTTCGTTGGCGACTTGCCCGTGCGAAACTATTACTCCACCGATTTTTTTCATATTTTACTTTTCACTTTTCACTTTTCACTTATTTTTGCACGTCCCGATGCACAACCGAAACGTCAAAATTATCATTTTTCAACGCTCTGCCTAATCTATTTGCTATCATCACCGAGCGATGTCGTCCGCCCGTGCAGCCAACTCCGATGCTTAAATAAGATTTACCTTCGCGCCGGTAAAGCGGCAAAAGATATTCCAATAAATCAACAAAACGCTTGATTGTTTCTTCGACTTCCGTTTGATTTTCCAAATATCCGACAACTTTTCTATCAGTTCCGGGCAGTTCGCGCAAACCTTCTTCAAAATACGGATTTGGAAGATGGCGCACGTCAAAAAGCAAATCAACCTGATGCGGAACGCCGTATTTATGCCCGAAGCTGACGACCTGAACGTGAAGCGGCGCACCTTCTTCGGTCTGCCCGAATTTTTGCACGAGAAGCCGCCGAAGCGTATGAACTGTGTGTTCGGAAGTGTCAATAATCAAATCGGCACTTTCGCGGATTTCCTGCATCGCCTTTTTTTCGGCGCGAATCGCTGACAATAAACCTTTGTCCGTATCTGCCGGGTGCGGGCGGCGCGTTTCTGAAAATCGGCGTTGCAGAACCGCGTCTGATGCTTCAAAAAACAAGACAAATGGCGAAGTTCTTTTCTTGATTTTTTTTAATTCCTCAGGAAATTCCGATAAAAAATGGCGTTCACGGATGTCGATGACAAGCGCGGCTTTTTCAATCGCAACAACTTCTTCTTTATTTGGAATCAGAAGGCGCGAAAATGTTTTCAGCATCGTGAGCGGCAGATTATCAACGCAAAAATATCCTAAATCTTCAAACGCATTTGTCGCCGAACTCATTCCCGAACCGCTCAAACCCGTGATAATAACAAAATTTGGCAGAGATTTTATTTCCGTTTCATTTTGGGACATAAAAATTTTACTGACCGCCGACTATTGCAGAATGTTTTGCAATCAATTTTTGCGCGGCATCAAAACCCGCAACTTTCAAAAGATGAACACGCACTGCCGTTTCAACCAAAGTCGAAAGATTGCGCCCCGCGCTGACGGGCAAAATATATTTGGTTATTTTCACGCCGAAAATTTCTTTCTCCTGCCGGTCAAGTCCGAGCCGTTCAACTTCGAGGACATCCTGCCATTTCTGAAATTCGATACACAATTCAATTTTTTTGCAACTAGCGACGGCGGAAACACCGAAGAGGTCGCGGACATTGATAATGCCAAGACCACGAATTTCCAGATGTCCGCGCGTTAGTTCGGGCGAAAAGCCTTCCAGATTTTCACCCAATTTTTTTATCAATACGGCATCATCGGCAACGAGGCGGTGTCCGCGGGCAATTAAATCAAGGGCGCATTCCGATTTTCCAATGCCCGATTCGCCCAGCAGCAAAACGCCGAGTTCATACATTCCGATTAAAACGCCGTGCAGAGTAATCTGCGGAGCAAGTGTTTCCAGCAGAAAACTTGAAATATAGCTAATAGCGTTTGAACTAACCTGCGCGGTGCGGAGAATTGGCAGGTTTCTTTCATCGGCGATATTAAGTAATTCTTCGGGCGGAACGAGTTTTTTTGTAATCAAAATGCAGCAGATTTTTTCAAGGTCGAGATTGTTTATCGCTTCAATTCGTTTCGCGCTTTCGAGTTGCGACAAATAAGAAATCTCGCTTTGCCCGACAATCTGAATCCGCCCTTCGTTTATGTAATGCGTAAATCCAGCCAACGCCAAGCCAAATTTTTGAATGCGTTTGGACGCGATTTGTTTTTTGTGCAGTCCTTTTTTTCCCGCTAAAACTTCAATGCCCAACTTTGCAAAAGATTTTTCGACAAAATCGGCAACGGAAATTTTCGGGCTTTCGTTTTCTTTACTGGACGGCATTTTGACGAGCAAAATTGAAAAAATTATAAGAAATTAATTAAGGCTGAATTAAACCATAATTTCCGTCTTTTCGTTTATAAATAACCGATACGCGCTCATTGGCGGCATTTCTAAATACCAAAAATTGATTTTCTTCTTCAACAAGGCGCAAAATGGCTTCTTCTTCTGTCATCGGTTTGACCGGATAATCTTTTGTATCAATAATTTGCGGCGAAACCGGCGCGGGTTTAACTTCAGCTTGTTTGGGCGGAATTGTGCTGACTTTTTTTGCCTTGTGATACTTGTCGATAATTTTGGTTTTAAGTTTTAAGGCTTGCTTTTCGATTTTATCAATCGTCTGCGACAGCGATTTATACATATCTTCAACGCTCGTCGTCGCGGTTAAAACTTGGTCGTGCCAATTAACAATCACTTCCGAACGATGTTTTCCCCGTTCAACTTCAATAATTATATGCGCTTTACTGCTATTGCCGTCAAATAAATGATTGATGCGGTCAAAATGTTCCTCTACATGAGAACGTAATGCCGGAGTTACTTCGATATGTCTGCCTGTATATTCAAATTTCATAAATTGCACCTCAATGGATTTTGGAATTTAGATTTTGGATTTTGGATTTTGGATTTTATAGGACTTTCTCATTTTTTGCCGCAAGCCCGCACGATAGTTGAGGCGAAAAGAACACTTGACGGAGTGCGTGTTTCCATCATTTTTAGATTGATTGTTAATTATTCACGATTCTTTGCAATCGATTAATGAACAACGAATCTACGGATAATTTTTAATCCAATCCAAAATCTAAAATCCAAAATGTCAAATAACTGTTTTTCGTTCACGCGAACCCGGAATTTGCATTTGGTCGCGGTATTTGGCGACTGTTCGGCGCGACAGTTTTACGCCTTCTTTACTTAAAACTTTAGTGATTTGGTCGTCGGTCAGCGGTTTGTGTGTGTCTTCATCCTCAACCATTTTCTTGATTCGCAATTTCAAAATGCGCGTCGAAACCTCTTCACCGTCTTCGTTGAGCATACCTTCGCTAAAAAATCTTCGCAATTCAATAACGCCTTGCGGCGTGTGCGCGTATTTACGGTTGACGACGCGGGAAATAGTCGAAAGGTGCATTCCAATATCTTCCGCCACATCCTTTAACATCATCGGCTTAATAAATTGCACGCCTTTGTCCAAAAATTCGCGCTGTCGCTCAACAATACATTCAACGACGCGGTAAATCGTCTGCCGGCGGTGTTCGATATTCCGCAAAAGGTCAACCGCCGAGCGCACTTTTTCTTTGATAAAATCTTTAGTTTCTTTAGATGTGCCTTCTTGCCCGATTAATTTCCGGTAAGTATTACCGATCCGAAGGCGCGGACTTCCGTCGTCCGTAAAATAAACGATATAATCATCTTCAAGTTTTTCGATATAAACTTCCGGCGCAACATAAATCGGTTCCTCTGACGAATAACGCCTGCCGGGATACGGGTC
>JACCYR010000109.1 GCA_013696385.1 Acidobacteriota bacterium | reverse complement strand
GTTTATAATTTCACCTGCCGCACGACATTGACAGGTTCAATTTTTCGCAAGTCTTCTAAAATAGATTCCTTCAAAGGCGAATCAATTTCGATAACCGCCAACGCTTCGCCGCCTTTGGCTTCTCTGCCAAGATAAAAACGGCTGATGTTGACTTTTGCTTCGCCGAGAAGCGTCCCGATTTTTCCGATAACGCCGGGAACATCTTTGTTTTTTGTAATGAGCATAAATCCAGTCGGCACGGCTTCAATCTTAAAATCGCCGATTTCCGTAATGCGACCTTCGCCGTTGGCAAAAATCAAACCGGACGCGGTTTGTTCGGCATCGGCGGTTGAAACCGATGTGCGAATGTCGTAATTTGCGCCTTTGCGCGTGTTTGTGTAGCTTGTCGTAACGCTAATTCCGCGTTCTTCGGCGATGTGCAAAGCGTTGACGACATTGACACGCGCCGAAACATCGCGCAGAAGTCCTGCCAAAAACGCCCGCGTAACCGGCATCGCATCTTTTTCCGCAAGTTCGCCCGCGTATTCTAATTTTACTTCTTTTATCGGGTTTTCGTTCATAATTTGCGCTTGAAAACGTCCGAGTTTTTCCGCCAAATCAATAAATGGCTGAAACGCTTCGAGTTCTTTTGCCGCCAGCGAAGGCGCATTTACCGCACCGCGAAGTGCGCCCGTTTGCAGATAATCGCGCATTTGTTCAGCAACCGTCAGTGCAACGCCTTCCTGCGCTTCGGTAGTTGACGCGCCGAGATGCGGAGTTGTGATAATTTTCGGATTTCCAAGCAAAGGCGAATCAGGTGCGAGCGGTTCGGTTGAATAAACATCCAACGCCGCCGCCGCAACCATACCGTTTTCGACGGCTTTGAGCAACGCCGTTTCATCAACAAGTCCGCCACGCGCACAATTGACGAGGCGCACACCTTTTTTCATTTTGGCAAAAGCGTCTTTGCCGATTATGCCGCGAGTTTCGTCTGTAACCGGCGTGTGAATCGTAATAAAATCCGCCTTTTGCAAAACTTCGTCCAAAGTTCCGACTTCGATTCCCAAATCTTTCGCCTGTTCAGACGAAATAAACGGGTCAAATGCCAGAATTTCCATTCCGAAACCTTTCGCAATCTTTGCAACGTGCTTGCCAATTCTGCCCAAACCAATTAAGCCTAAAGTTTTTCCGTTTAATTCAACGCCGACAAAACTTTTCTTGTCCCAAACTCCCGCTTGCAGTTTGGCGTGGGCTTGCGGCACATTTCGCGCCATCGAAACTAACAAAGCAATTGTGTGTTCGGCGGTTGTAATAGTATTGCCGTCGGGCGCGTTCATCACGACGATTCCGCGCTCAGTCGCGGCTTTAACATCAATGTTGTCGACACCGACACCGGCGCGACCAATCACGCGCAGTTTTTCCGCTTTGTCCATCAAATCCGCCGTAATGCGCGTCGCACTTCTGACAATCACGCCGTCGGCATCTTTCATTTTTTTGGCTAATTCTTCGGGCGAGAGTTTTGTTTCTTTCACGACGTTAAAGCCCGCATCACGAAGCGGCGCAAGTTTTTCTTCGTTCACATCGTCGGCGATAAATACTTTTATGTTGCTCATAATTTGTCAGTGGTTGGTTGTCAGTAGTCAGTAGTCAGTGATAAAACTTTTAATGATTGAAAACTAAATGCGGTTATCTTAACATCAAGAGAATTTATTCACAAAATTTGTTAGCGGTAGAAAACAACTAACAACTGATAACCGACCACTGATTTATGGAAATTTTTATTTATCGAAAAGGCGCAGACCACGTCGAAGAAGGTCTTTCGGCGGAAAAACTTCCCGAACTGCTGACAAATCCCGACAATCTGATTTGGGTTGATATGAAAGCTCCGACACCGGCGGATGATAAAATTCTCGCCGACATTTTTCATTTTCATCCTTTAACCATCGAAGATGCACGGATGACGAGAAATCAGCCGAAGGTCGAAGCTTTTCCCGATTATCTTTTTTTTATTGTTCACGGCGTAAAGGTTGACGAAACAAATTCGAGAAATTTTGTGACCAAAGAACTCGACGGCTATTTGGGCAAAAACTTTGTCGCTACTTATCATCACGAAAATTTTCTCAGTATTGATAAAGTCAAACAGCAGGTTCGCAGTTCGGCATTTGTCTGCGGGCGCGGCGCGGATTATCTGCTTCATCAAATTCTCGATGAACTGATAGATTTATACTTGCCGCTCGTGGACGATTTCGACAATACGATAAATGAAATCGAAGAACGAGTTTTTCGGACGAAGAAAGCGAATAATTTGATTTTGGAAGAAATTCTCGATTTAAAAAGAAGCGTGGCGCGATTAAGACGCATCACTTCCAGACAACTAAATGTTCTGTATCGTATCGCGCACGGCGAATTTCCTTTGATAGAAGAACAGCATCTGCCGTTTTACCGCGATGTCTACGACCATTTGCAGCGTGTCGCTGACCTGTCGGAAAGTTATCGTGATTTAATTAGCGGATTGCTCGACATTCAATTCAGCGTCGTCTCCAATCGCACCAATGAGGTAATGAAGGTTCTCACAATTTTTTCAGCGATAATTTTGCCCTTGTCTTTAATTGCAGGAATTTACGGAATGAATTTTGATAATATGCCCGAACTGCACACGCGCAACGGCTATTTTATAACGCTTGCGCTGATGTTTATTGTCGGCATTGGGCTTTTAATTTATTTTTGGCGCAAAGGCTGGATTTTTGGAGGCGATGATAAAGAAAGTGAAAACTGAAAACTGAGAACTACTAAATCAACAAGTTCTCATCCGTTAGTTTTCAGTTTTCACTTCTCACTTAGAAAGAAATTTTCACCGCATAAAGCAACGCCAAACAAGTTCCGCCATAAACGCCCGCTAAAATATCATCGGCGCAAACTCCGATTCCCGCCGGCAGATTTTGCAGAGAATCTATCGGATATGGTTTCCAAATATCAAACAGACGGAAAAGCAAAAATCCGGCGATGACCATATACCAATGCACGTCAAACGGGATGAAAAGGAAGACCAGAAGTTGACCGATAACCTCGTCAATGACGATCTTTTGCGGGTCTTTATCTTGAAAAAGATGCGTTGCTCTGCCTGATGCCCAGATGCCGACAAGACAAAACACAAGAAAAATAATTACATTTACCGCGTGAACCCAAGCGGTAACTTGTCCCGCATTCCAACCTCTGTGCAGAAAATAAATTCCTAGATTTGTTTCAATAATCCAAAATAAAAGATAAACCGCCACGCCGACAGTTGAACCCCAAGTTCCGGGCGCAAGCGGAATATACCCAACGCCGCAAGTCGTAATCGCCAAAGAAAAATAATCGAGCGGAGTTTTATCTTTTAATTTCTCTCTGGCTAATTCTTGCACTTCGGCAGCGGCGGAAACGTGAATAATTTCGTCGTAACTCGGCATTTAATCAAACCCGACCCAAAAAATTTTCTAATACAAAAATGTTGCGAATCTTAAAACGCAGAGGACTTTCGACAATTGAAATCGCTTTCAGGTTTTCTATTTCTCCTACAAAGTAAGGCTTTTCGCAAGCAGGAACTTCTTCTAACCATTCGGACAGCTCGATTTTCAATTCATCACACAAACTTTCAGCCGTTGAAGCCAGCAGCGCGTCCGTTTTTTCATCGCTTAATTCAAACGGTTCAGCAATCATTTCCGTATCTTTGTAATACCGAAAGTCGTCCACAAAATCCATCAAATAAATGCACCAATTTTGTTGGTCGCGGACAATTTTTTCTTTTGTTTCTTTGAGCGTATTCATTTCTGCTCGAAAATTTCTTCAATCAAAAAACGGCTTTGCGGCTTTAATTGCTTCTTTGGGTAAAATTCGCGGACGATTTCAAAAACCTTTTCCGCGTTTTCCAATTTCAGTTCTCGAATTAAAAATTCTATGTCATCTCTGTCGCTCGTGTTTGCTCTCGCCGCCGAGACTTTCATCGCCAGCAGATAACTAGCCGTCGGAACATAAACTTTCAAGTTCGGAAAATCAAACAAAACCTTTTTCTCGTGTTCGACGACAAACATTCTAACCGCAAAATTTAACCAATCTTGTCTTAAGTTATATTTCTCAGCAATTTTTGTGATTGCCTGTCGAATATATTTGACAGGCTCGAAAATCGCGTCAACGTCTTTCGTCGCCGGACGCGCTTTGAAAACCAGACACATCACCGCGCCGCCATACAGACAAATCTCGCCTTTGACATTTTGCAAGGCAAGTTCGCTGCCGACTTCCCGCAGGTATTGTTCGATTTCTTGAGCTGTCATCAATCAGATAATTTCACCGATTAAATCGTAATTGTGCGCTTCAGAGATGCGGACGTTGTAAAATTCACCGACTTTCGGTTCTAAATCTTCGGGCATATTGTTGATTAAAATATAGCCGTCAATTTCCTGCGCTTGTCCTTCAAGGCGACCTTGGAAAAGCATATCGGATTCCTGCGAAAACCCTTCAAAAAGAACCTTGTAAACATTTCCGATTTTTTCCGCGTTTTTTCGTTTTGAAATTTTCGCTTGTTCCTTCATCAAACGCGCACGTCTTTGTTTTGCAGTTTTCGCGTCAACTTTATTCGGCAAATTAAACGCCGCCGTTTCTTCTTCGTCCGAATATGTGAAAACGCCGACGTTATCAAATTCGCAGTTTCGGACAAATGTCATCAATTCTTCAAAATCCGCTTCGGTTTCGGTTGGAAAGCCCGTGATAAAAGTTGTGCGAATCGTAATTCCGGGAACTTTTTCACGAACTCTTCTTATCAATTTTTCCAAACTCTCGCGTGTTCCGCCGCGCTTCATATTTTTTAAAACATTGCGCGAAGCGTGCTGCAGAGGCATATCGAGATATTTAACGGCTTTCGGAGTTTCGGCAATCGCCGTAAGAAATGCGTCGGAAATGTGCGTCGGGTAAGCATACATTACGCGAATCCATTCTAAGTTTTCGATTTCTCCGAGTGCGCGAATCAGCTTCGGTAGCGCATCAACTTCGCCTAAATCTTCGCCGAAACGCGAAGAATCCTGCGCGATTAAAACAATTTCTTTTACGCCTTGATTCGCCAAATCTTCGGCTTCCTTCAAAATCGAACCGAAACTGCGCGAACGAAAAGAGCCGCGCATTGCCGGAATCGAGCAAAACGCGCACGGTCTATCGCAACCTTCGGCGATCTTAATAAATGCGGTGTAAGAATCAGTGGCGCGAAGTCTTGGCGTGTCGAAATCATAAAGATAAGTCGCGGACTTATTGCCGATTGGCGAGAGCGAAAATTCACGCGTGTCAACTTTTTCGTCGGCGGCTTTCAAAATATCATTTATCTGATTCGTCCCGATAAATGCGTCAACCTCCGGCAATTCCTTAATCAAATCGTCGCGATAACGCTCAACCAAACAACCAGCAACGACAACTCTCTGCGTTTTTCCTTCGGATTTTAACCGTGTCGCATCAAGAATCGCGTCAATTGATTCCTGCTTTGCCGATTCGATAAAACCGCAAGTGTTGACAACAACCGTGTCCGCTTCTTCAGCGTTGTTCGTAATTTCATAGCCAGCCGCTTTCAATTGTCCCATCATAACTTCACTATCAACGAGGTTTTTCGGGCAGCCGAGACTGACAAATCCAACTTTTTTCATTATTTACACTAAACTATTTTTATTTTTATAGACTTTAATTTCAATAGCAATCAAATAAACAATCAAACTAATTTGTAATATCCAGAAGGCGACATTCCAACGAAATATGTTCATATCAACCAGCCAATAATAACTATCCCGCAAAGTGTTTACTGGAAAATTTTCTTGACATCTTCCGATTACATAACTTAAGAGTGAAACAAAATCAAAGATATTTAATAGAATCAAAGTCCGATACAACCAACGGTTATTAATTAATATTAAGATTGCTGAAATGAAAAGAATCGAGAAGAAATTCGGGGAAACATTGGAGTTTTCCGCAAGAGTCCAAATTCCAAAAGAAAGGTGAAGGGTAACGATAAAAACTGTAAGAAAATACCTTAATTTTAGAAACCTTTTTATTTTGTTTTCACTCATTTTTACCTTCCAGTTTTTCTAACCAATCTTCAATTTCTATTGTTTCATCTTTCGATAATTTTTTCTCGCCGAAACGAACACGATTATATTTCTCCGTGATGCGAACGGCTTCGGGCATATTCAGAGCAAAGGCAAATTCCAAAGGCGTTTGATGCGCAGCACGTGTAAAACCTTTGCTTGCCAAAACCTTCTGCATTCTTTCGTAAAACTTAATAATTGTCGTTTCGTTTTTATGTTTGAGCCAAGCGTAAAGTCTTCGCCAAATTTCTAGTCGTTTGATTTTCTGGTAAAGCCAAATAATTAAAATTATTCCCAAAATCCCTGCAATTAAATATCCGATTCCAAACGCGATTGCTTTTGCACTTGTCTGCAAACCTTTGTCGCCGCGAACTTCCTTCCACCAATCCGACAAGCGATATTGTATTTCAGTCAGCCAAGCAGAAGTTTTTGATTGATAATCGCTAAAACCATTTTTGACCGAACGAAAAAGCGAACGCTGTTCCTGATTATCAAAAACTAAGAAATACTGAATCCAAAATGTTTCTAACGCTTCGAGATACGTATTGAATTTTCCTATAATTCCGTTATTTATTGCCGCGCCGTCGTTTTGTCCGGCGAAAGGTGTCGGATCGAAAGGAATCCAAGCGTTTTCTTTCGGGAAATAAACTTCCACCCAAGAATGCGCGTTTTTTTGTTTGACTACAAAAACATCCGCCGTTTCGTTATATT
>JACCYR010000107.1 GCA_013696385.1 Acidobacteriota bacterium | reverse complement strand
TTTCTGTTGGGGTGCTTAGGCAGGTTTTTAGTATAAAATCTTTCTTATCATCTGTGTTTATCTGTGTCCATCTGTGGTTTCAAAATTCTTAAATTAGTTTAACCGCGTCTTTGGCAAAATAGGTAATAATCACATCCGCGCCCGCCCGTTTGATTGAAATTAAACTTTCCATCATCGCTTTGTCCCCGTCAATCCAACCTTTTTCGTCCGCCGCTTTTATCATCGAGTATTCGCCGCTGACATTATAAGCGGCAAGCGGAATGTTAAATTCGTCCTTTGCACGTCTGATGATGTCGAGATACGCGAGTGCGGGTTTTATCATCACAATGTCTGCGCCTTCCGAGATGTCGGCGGCAATTTCGCGCATCGCTTCGTCGGAATTTCCGATGTCCATTTGGTAAGATTTGCGATTCCCGAATTGCGGCGCAGATTCGGCGGCTTCCCGAAACGGTCCATAAAAAGCCGACGCGAACTTTGCCGAATAAGCCATTATCGGAATATCTGTGAAATCGTTTTCGTCCAATGTTCGCCGAATCTTCGCCACTCGCCCATCCATCATATCGCTTGGCGCGATAATGTCTGCGCCGTTTTCGGCGTGCGACAACGCTTCTTTTGCTAGTAGTTCAAGCGTCACATCGTTCAGCACATCGCCATTTTCAATCGCGCCGCAATGTCCGTGCGAAGTGTATTCGCACAAACAAACATCCGTGATAACGAGCAGTTCGGGAAACCTTTTTTTAATCTCGCGCAAAGCGTTTTGAATCACGCCGTTCTCGTTATACGCTTCGCTGCCAATTTCGTCTTTATGTTTTGGAATACCGAATAAAAGAACGGCGCGAATGCCCAAATTCAAAATTTCTTCACATTCGCGCAACGCTCCATCCACGGACAATTGAAATATATTCGGCATCGAACTTATCTCGTTTCTAATGCCGTTGCCTTCAACAATAAAAAGCGGAAAAACAAAATCGTTTTTAGTTAAAATCGTTTCGCGGAACATATCGCGCAAACTCGCAGTTTTTCGCAACCGGCGCAGACGCGAAACGGGAAAATTCGGGTAATTAAAATTGCTCATTTAATCGTTCCTTATAGGTTTAATTCCCCGTAGCTGTGCTACGGAATATACTGAGTGAATGAGCGAACTCATTCGGAAACAACATAACGTTTCAATACTGCTGTATCACATTGTCAGCCCGACAAAATATCGAAAAGCGATATTGACCAAAGACGTTGATGAGAAACTCAAAGAAATCTGTGAGGACATTGCCTTACGCTATGAAATCGAGTTTCTGGAAATTGGAACTGATGAAGACCACGTTCATTTTTTCGTGCAGTCAGTTCCAATGTATAGTCCGAAAAAGGTCGTGCAAATCATCAGAAGTATTACGGCACGCGAAATATTCAGACAGATGCCGGAAGTAAAAAAACAGTTATGGGGCGGCGAGATTTGGTCGGACGGTTATTTCGTCAGCACAGTTGGCGCGCACGCATCCGAAGAAGTGATCAAGCAATATGTCAAAAATCAAGGGGCATCGAGTGAAAACATTCAACCCCGGCTGTTTTAAAACCGCGTCAGCTTGCTGCGCGGAAATTTATTTTCTTTGCGTTTTTGCGTTTTGGCGGGAAACTTATTTGAAAAACTCCAACTTTCATTTTGTATTTTCCGAAGAATTTGAAACGGACATAAAATTGTCAAACCAAAGCTGAAAAGCCAGCAAAGTCCATAGTTGTTTGTGATGACTCGCCTTTCCTTGTTCGTGTTCAAGAAGAATTTTCTGCACGTAATTAGTATTAAACAAACCTTGATTTTTCAATCTGTCGGGCGCAAGCAAATCGTGTGCAAGCGGATTCAATCTGCCTTTCAACCATTCGGCAATCGGAATGCCGAAACCTTTTTTCGGACGTTGCAGAATTGATTTTGGAAGGAGCGGCTCGACAGCTTTTTTCAAAATATATTTGCCCTTGCTGCCTCTGAGTTTATATTCAAGCGGCAGGCTCGCGGCAAATTGTGCGACTCGCGGGTCAAGAAACGGCGCGCGAACTTCGAGTGATACCGCCATCGAAGCGCGGTCAACTTTGGTGAGAATATCTTCCGCCAAATAAAAATTCATATCAAGAAACTGCATCCGTTCGATTTCATTTTCCGCATCGCAGATTTTCAAAAGATTTTTCGCGTCAGCGTAAATATCGTCGGAAGTTTGCGCCAAAACGTCTTTTGATAATAAATCTCTTTGCGCGTCAATCGAAAACGAACCAAACCACGAATGATGGCGCGTAACCACGTCGTATTTTGAAGCCGCGACAAAGCGTTTTGCCTTGTAATCAAACGAAAGATTTTTTGTCGAAACAGGCAGATTATTGATGACGGGCTCAATCAAACCACTTCGCAGAAAGCGCGGCAATTGCTCATAAACACGCGCCAATTTATGCCCGAAATACATCGGATAACCCGCAAAAATCTCGTCGCCGCCGTCGCCGCCAAGCGCAACCGTTACGTGCTTTCTAACGAAACGCGAGAGCAGAAAAGTCGGCAATAAAGAACCGTCCGACATCGGTTCGTCGAGCCACGTTCCAATCTCCGAAATCAAATCCGCCGCTTTTTCAACGCTCAATTTTTCTTCATAGTGTTCCGTTCCGAGATGCGCCGCCACTTCCCGCGCAAACTTCGATTCGTCAAACGAATTTTCTTCAAACCCAATGGAAAATGTTTTGACTTTTTCGGTTGAAAACTGCGTGGCAAACGCGGCAACAGATGAAGAATCAACTCCGCCCGAAAGCAAAATACCAAGCGGAACATCGGAAACTAATCGCATTCTGACCGAATCGGCAAGCAATTCGCGCAAATCTTTGGCAGCTTTTTCAAAACTCAATGCAGAAGCACGCATGTTAGTTAGTGCGCCGCTTTCAGGATTTGCTTCCTTACTGACGTGCGGGTTTCCGCCATTTTTCTGCCAACTCAAATTCCAATAACGGCGCGTTTTTATTTCACCTTTTTCTAAAATTAAAAGATGCGCTGACGGTAATTTTAAAATACCTTTGTAGATCGAAGCGGGTGCGGGAACATAATCAAACGAAAGGTATTGGCGTAATGCGTCCGTGTTGATTTCAGGTTTGACCGATGGATTTTCCAATAAAACTTTCGGCTCGGAAGCGAAAATCAATTTCCCCCCAAACACACCGTAATAAAGCGGTTTTTCGCCAAATCTATCCCGCGCTAATAAAAGTTTCTGCTGGCGTTTGTCCCACAGAGCAAAGGCAAACATTCCGTTGAGATGTTCGACGAGTTCTTCGCCGTATTCTTCATACAAATGCGGCAAAATTTCCGTGTCGGTTTGTGTTTCAAATTTGTGTCCGCGTTTTTCTAAGTCTTGTCTTATTTCCCGAAAATTATAAAGCTCGCCGTTCATCACGACGACAATTGATTTATCTTCGCTATAAACAGGCTGTTCGCCTGTGTGCAAATCAATGATGGAAAGCCGCCGCATTCCGAGCGCAACTCCGCTATCGAGCCATAAACCTTCCGAATCGGGACCGCGATGTTTCATCCAATTACACATTTGGTGCAAAACGGCTTTACTGTGATCTGGCACACAGCTTTTTGCGTCTAAATTTGCCCAACCTGTTATTCCACACATTTATTTGTTTTATTAATCGAAAATCGAAGTCAAGTTTTTATATTTGAAGTTAATAATTTTCGGCTGAAAGTTTTTGGGAAACCTGAAAAGGAAAACGCGTTGAAATACATTCCAAATTTTATTCAATTTTGGATCATTGAAAAACAAATAGTCAAATGTCCAACATCTTAGCAAAACCCAAAGCCTTGCCTTCCCGGCTTCCATAACTTGTATTTTTTGGAAGGCTGTCCTCACGGTAATGTTACTCCTGCAAAATTCGGCTTGCAAAGAGCGGTAAGAAATTCATCGTTTTTTGTTTTAAAGAATGTGAGCAGTTAGAATAAATTTATGAAAACAAGCGAGATTCAAGAGATTTTGGTATCTCATACCAACGGAAAAATTTCAACTGACGAAGCAACCGCCAAACTAAAAAATCTTTCATATGAAGACATCGGTTACGCTAGAGTTGACCACGCACGCGCCGGGCGGCAAGGTTTTCCCGAAGTAATTTTCGGGCAGGGAAAAACGCGAGAGCAAATTTTGGGAATTTTTGAATGCCTCGTCGCCCGCACGCCGAATGTTTTGATTACGCACACGACAGCCAACATTTTCGGCGAAATTCGCAACGTCTATACCGAATCCGAATGGCACGATTCAGCAAAATTAATCCGCGTTTGGCGTGATAAAACCGAACTTGGAGTCGGTGAAATTGCGGTCGTAACAGCCGGAACAAGCGATATTCCGATTGCCGAAGAAGCTGCATTAACGGCAGAAACGATGGGCAATCGCGTGAAAAGAATCTGGGACGCGGGCGTTGCGGTAATTCATCGGATTTTGGTGGAACGCGAGACTTTGCAAAATTCGCGTGTCGTCGTCGTCGTTGCGGGAATGGAAGGCGCGTTGCCGTCGGTTGTCGGCGGGCTAGTCAAAGTTCCAGTTATCGCCGTGCCGACAAGCATCGGTTACGGCGCGTCTTTTAACGGTCTCGCCGCGCTTTTAGGAATGCTCAATTCCTGCGCGTCAAATGTTACGGTTGTCAACATTGACAACGGTTTCGGCGCAGGTTTTGTCGCAAGTTTAATAAACCGCCGTTGGGAAGACAAAACAGTTTGAATAACAAATTTATGTATTTTTACGCACAGAGGTTTTATTTT
The DNA here is from genome assembly GCA_013696385.1 of Acidobacteriota bacterium. GTDB lineage: Bacteria > Acidobacteriota > Blastocatellia > Pyrinomonadales > Pyrinomonadaceae. The sequence goes on along the minus strand of JACCYR010000107.1, from coordinate 2,843 downwards.
ATGGCATTTTAAATCACTTCTTTGCCCTATTCGTTGGTGTTTGTGTTCTGTCCTTTCGCAAACTTCGATGTAAAAATCAATCGTGTTTCTAAATGCATTTTTCAATCCAGTGGTTTCTTAACCAGACGACAAATGAATTTTTTGTCTTTACGTCTTGATAAAATTCAAGCTATATTAAACACATAATTGTCATTCTCGGATATCATAAAAATTTATCGGAGGTTTAGGTTATGAATAGTCAAACTCGCAAATTTTATATCAGTCGAGTGTTACTGATATTTTCTGGTATCTTGCTCGGTTTTCTGACTGCCGCCGCAGTATCGGCAACCAACGATGCAAATACGAATCGAAACCCGGTTGCAGATTTTGATGGCGATGGCAAATCAGACATTTCGGTGTTCCGTCCGTCGAATGGTTTCTGGTATATCATGAATAGCTCAGGCGGATATTCGTCTATTCAATGGGGATTAGGAACTGATGCGCTTGTGCCGGGAGATTATGATGGCGACGGAAAAACCGATTTGGCAGTTTATCGAAAAGGTGTTTTACCAAGTACTGGTGGTAGTGTCAACAACACTTGGTATATTCTCAGAAGCTCGGATAATAACTTTTTTGCTAGACAGTGGGGAATAACCTCATTCTTTCGCTTGGATGTATCAGTGCCTGCCGACTACGACGGCGACGGTAAAACCGATTTAGCAGTTTGTGATTTACAAGACTATGTTCCAGCACCGAGTAATTTCATAATTTTGCAAAGTTCGAGCGATTCCAGAGTCGTTAGACAATGGGGAACTAACGTCGACAGAAAAGTTCCGGCAGATTACGACGGCGATGGGAAAGCTGATTTAGCAGTCTATCGATACCTCACTTTTCCTGGCAGTACCGAGGTTGGCATTTGGTTTATTTTACAAAGTTCAAACGGTGCAATGAGAGTCGAGCGTTTCGGACTCCCGACCGATAGACTCGTTCCGGCTGATTATGATGGCGACGGGAAAGCTGATATTGCGGTTTTTCGTCCGTCAGACGGCTTTTGGTATCGCATTAACAGCAGCGACGGTTCTTTTAATGCAATGAAGTTCGGACTTTCCGATGACAAGCCTGTTCCGGCAGATTATGACGGCGACGGGAAAGCCGACATTGCGGTGTTCCGACCTGCGACCGGCATTTGGTATCTGCAACGCTCAACCGAAGGTTTTTTGGCACAACCGTTTGGTTTTGGAAGTGATATTCCGATACCGAATGTTTTTGTTCGTTAATTAGCTTTGAAATTAAAGAAAGAGGCTTTGTTTGATATTCGGCAAGCCTTTTTCTCTTAAATCAATTCTTGTTTTCCAACCTTAAAGGAATGCCAACGCGAAGATAAAATAGAATCAATTAAAATTGTCGAAAAAAGACTAGTCAAAGATGACGGCTTAAGTCTGTCAATTTCTCCAAATTAGCAGCAAAACAAAGAGAAAAGAGAGTTCACGGATTTAGTAAAACCAAAAGTCTGTCCGCCCAATCGGATTTGCTGTTTCGCAGAATTTCGTATTGAATCATCGCGGAATCACGGTTGCCGAGTTTGAGATATGCACGCCCGAGATTAAAACGCGCCTTTTCAAAGTTGGAATTATAGCTGACGGCATTGTTAAAAGCATCAACACTTTCTTCGGTTTTTCCTAGCTCAAAATAGTTTTCACCCAGATAATTATAAGTTTTCGCGTCCGGTTTGTAAGTTTTTAACTGCTCGAATGCGGCGAGCGATTCGGCATATTTTTTTTGCTTGAAATAGGCTGAACCAAGCAGTTCGTAAGCGTTGGCATAATCCGGTTTAAGAGTTAAAGCGCGTTTATACGCGAGAATTTCTTCATCCGTCCGACCTAATTTATTAAGCGAAAGTCCAAGCGCGTATTGCGTGTCGGCATTGTTTGCGTCAATTTTAACGGCTTGTTTGTAAGCCTCCGCCGCATCTTTATATTGTCCGAGCGCGAAACTCGACGCGCCGATATTGACATATGTTTCCGACCATTCGGGGCGAAGTTTTGCCGCTTGTCTTGTCGCCCTGAGCGCGTCGGTGTGTCGTCCGAGCATTCCGTAACAATATCCTGCCTGATACCAAGCCTCAGCATAATTCGGGTCAATCTCGGCGGCTTTTTCAAAATAAGTTGCGGCATGCGCATAATCGTCGCGCGATAAAATGCCTAAACCTTGCGAATATAAACTTTGAGCGGCAGCGCGTTTATTTTTTTGCGATTCAGAGTTAAGCGATGAAAAGGTTTGTAGTGCGCCGATTTTCAGTTGCGAAATTCTCTCACTCGGAACGGCAAAATTCAGGCTTTGACCTTCGGCAGCTTGCAGTGTCGCCACGCCGATAACCTGTCCGAGCATATTGACGACGGGCGAACCGCTCGAACCCGGGGAGATTGGCGCGGTGATTTGGATGATTTTGCCATAACCCGGAATTTCCCGCACGGCGGAAACAATGCCGTTGGAAACCGAGCCTTCCAAACCAAAAGGATTGCCGACTACAACGATTGATTCGCCTTCCTGCGGCACGGTGCGGACAATCTGAAGCGGAACAGCATCGCCTTCCGGCACATTAACCTGCAGCAACGCCAAATCGCCTTCGCCGTCAATTGCCAAAACTCCGCGAGCCGTAAATTTTTTGCCGTTCATCAAATGAACTTCAACACGATTTGATTTTTCGATAACATGTCGGTTGGTGATAATTTTATCTTTGGAAATAAAAAACCCGCTTCCGCGTGAAAGCGTCGCTCCTCGCGCGTCGAAAGTTTCAATTGCGACCGCCGAAGGTTTGACGCGGCGAACAAGTTCCGGCAGAAAATCTTGAGCAAGCAAGGAAA
>JACCYR010000299.1 GCA_013696385.1 Acidobacteriota bacterium | reverse complement strand
TGGAGCATCTCGAAACCATCAAACATTACACACAAAACTTGGCAAAAGCCTTAAAAGTTAAAGGTTTGATGAATCTTCAATTAGCAATAAAAGACGACCGTGTCTACGTTATCGAAGTCAATCCGCGTGCATCTCGAACAGTTCCGTTTGTGGCAAAAGCGACGGGCGTTCCGCTTGCCAAAATCGCGTCTTTGGTGATGGCTGGCGAAAAAACTTTGGCTGAATTTAATCTGCCCGAAGTTTTATCCGTGCCGAAAATCTTCGTCAAATCGCCTGTTTTCCCGTTCAAAAAATTCGCGGGTGTTGACCCGATTCTCGGACCGGAAATGCACTCGACCGGCGAAGTGATGGGCGTTGGTGACACCTTCGGCGAAGCCTACGGCAAAGCCATGGAAGGCGCAAATCTGGTTTTGCCGATGCAGGGAAAAGCGTTTATTTCCGTTAATGATTCCGACAAAGGTCAAGCTGTAATTTTAGCGCGGCGGCTCGATAAATTGGGCTTTAAATTGATTGCCACTTACGGCACGGCAAAGCGTCTGCACGAAGTTGGCTTGACGTGCGAAACCGTTTTCAAAGTCAACGAAGGTCGCCCGAACATCGCCGATTACATCAAACAAAGCGAAATCTCGCTGATTATCAACACGCCTCTAGGTCAAACTTCGCACTACGACGAACAGGCGATTCGCAAAGCCGCGCTCCAATTCAACGTGCCGTGCGTTACGACGATGACCGGCGCGGAAGCCTTGATTGAAGCGATTGCGACAAAGAAATCACAGGAAAAAATCAGTGTGAGAAGTTTGCAGGAGATTCACAATGGAAAGGAAATCGCCACGACGAAATAGTTCCTTAAAATATTTATGCACTAATTTACTGAATATAAGGAAAAATTCGCCGCCAAATTTTTCGGTAAAATTGAATTTAATCGTCAGTTTTGATTTTTTGTTAGGTTAAATGAAACTCCAAATCGCTCGTTCTAGTTCTGCAAGCGAATAATCAACAGCTTCGGGACGCAAGCGCAGTGCGTATCGGCGCAAATCGCTCCATTCGTAAAATATTGTCAGAAGCATCAGCCGTTTGCGTAAGGTTTCGTCAATTTCCGCATCAGCGTAATCGAAGGCGCGAAAAAATTCGCGCTGCAAATCGCCTTTCCCTTGAATCATCAAAAGTCCGACGGCGAGAAAATCGTATTCACGAAAGCCTTTTAGCGAATCAGCAAAATCAAACAAACCAGAAATTTGCCAATGTCCGTTTTGTTTCAAAACACGCAAGTTGCCGAAATGAACGTCGCCGTGCAGAAAGACCTCCGCAAAATTTTGCGGCAGAAGTTTTAGATTTTCTTCGAGAAACAAAGGCAAACTTTTCAACACTTTCGGATTTACGCCGCAAGCCATTTGACGCTCAATACAAATATTTGCTTGACGTTCGATAAATTTGTGCCAATCGAAATCAATATTTGTCGTGTTGGAGGTGTGCAATTCTTTCAAACCTTTAGCAAGTTGGGAAAGAATTTTAATTTGCTCCCGTTTGTCCAATTTGAGCCACTTTTCTCTCGTCATCAATTCACCTTTGAGCTGCGTGGTGATGAGGTATTTGAAGTTTTCAAACTCGCCGAAAGCGTAAATTTCAGGAATTTTCAAACTTGTTTTAGCGGCTTCGAGTGCTATTTGTTCACGTTCACAGCCGTTTTTTGTCGGAATGTAAATTTTGAGAACGAGCTTTTCATCAATCAAAAAGACAATGCTTTCGCCGTATTCGTCGCGGAGCAGATTTTGAAAGGAAATCTTGTGTCGGCAGCAAATCGTTTCGGCAGCTCGAGTCCAAAAATCAGCTTTGAAATATTTGCTGAAATCTTTGGCTGTTAAAATCGCAGGCAGAATCGTTGTCATAATAACTATCAGAATTATCTCTACGAAAAAAGCAATTTTCAAACTTGACAGATCTTTTTCGTGCCGATTAAACTAAAAAAACTTGAATATGAAATTGAAAATCATTTTCAATAAGAAAAAGAATTGTCAGGAGAATCAGACATTATGAGAGAAAATTTTAATCCGCAATCCAAAGCCTTCATTTCATATATATTTTTACTTTTATCTATTTTTGCACTAGCTTTAACGGCATTTTCACAAACGTCGGAAAAATGCTTTCGCGGAACGGTAAAAGACTCTGCCAACGCAGTTATTATCGGTGCTGAAATTGTTTTAAAAAATGCCAAAGGTAAAACAATTGACCGTGCGGAAACGGATAATTCGGGTGAATTCGCTTTGAATTGTTTCGAGCGCGGTGAATATGTTTTAAGTATTTTCAAAGAAGGAATGTCGCCGATTGTTAAAAATCTTTCATACGATAAAGAAAAGTTACAGGTTTCCGATATTGTTTTGGAAACGCAAACGGTTGCGGAAACCGTTACGGTCGAAATCGAGCCGGAGTTTATTTCCTCAACGACAGAAACGGCGACGAAAACTGCAACGCTTTTGCGTGATGTTCCGCAATCTGTGGAAATCGTCAATCGCCGCCTTCTCGATTCGCAAGCGGTTCGCTCTTTGCAGGACGCGCTTTTTAATGTCACGGCGGTTTCCGCGGCACAGGGCGAAGGCAGGCGCGACCAGTTTTTTATACGCGGATTTTCGGCAATTGGCGACCAGTTTATTGACGGCGTTCGTGACGACGCGCAGTATTACCGAGATTTGTCGAATATCGAGCAAATCGAAGTGGTTAAAGGTCCTTCGGCAGTTCTTTTCGGACGCGGTTCGTCCGGCGGAATTATTAATCGCGTAACAAAGAAACCGAATGTCTACGAACGGATCGGGAGTGCGGAAGTCAATTTTGGTTCATACGGTTTGAAGCGCGGAATGTTCGACTTCGGACAGCCGGTTTTGCAGGACAAACTTGCTTTTCGTTTTGTCGGAAGTTACGAAAAAACGGGAAGTTTCCGTCATTATTTCTTTCAAGACCGCTACAATATCGCGCCTTCAATCGCGTGGAAACCGACCGAAAAAACCGACATCACATTTCAGTTTGAATATCTAAATGACGAGCGCGTTCCCGACCGCGGAATTCCATCATATCGAGGTCGTCCGGTTGACATTCCAATTGCAACTTATTACGGTTTTCCCGAACGCGACCACATAACGACGCGCGTTTCCTCGCAGGCAATTCGTTTTGAACAACAGATAAATAATTTTTGGACGCTTCGCAATGTTTTTCGCCGAATTCATACCGCAACGGATTTTTATAATACGGGAGCGAACGGCATTTGCGTTTTTAGCAGCAGCAACGGCAGTTGTGCGGCTGTCAGATTGGAGGACCCGATTTTTCCAAACGATAGATTAGGAGTTACCCGCTTTCAATACAACGGAAACTTCAAGCAGAACAATACATTCAATCAAACGGAAGTTGTCGGGAAACTTCAAACTTTCGGCTGGCAGCACACGATTTTAGGCGGCGTTGAACTCGGCTATCAAGCAAAACGAACCATTCGCAACAGTAATACGACACCTAATCCGGTTTCGCTGCTTAATCCTGATTTATCGCGTCCGGTAAATATCGGTTCAATCCAGAATTTCAATGATTTTGACGGAAAAGTTTTGGGAATTTATGTTCAAGACCAGATAAATCTTACGAAACAATGGAAGGCATTGCTCGGCGTGCGATACGACAGCTTTGTTCAAAAGTTGGATGATCTGCGAGCGGTTAATCAGGATTTGCAGCGAACAGACTGCGAATGGAGTCCGCGTGTCGGGCTGGTTTATCAGCCGAACGAATGGCTTTCTTTTTACGGAAGTTACAGCCGTTCATTTCAACCTTCCGGCGAAAATCTTTCACTGGCGGCAAATAATGATGAACTCGGACCGGAACTGACAAGAAATTACGAAGGCGGAATTAAGGCGCAGTTTCAACCGTTCCGCCTTAATGCGACGCTCGCCGTTTTTCGGCTTGACCGCAACAATATCAAAACAAACGACCCGCTCAATCCGACGCAGCTTATACTCATCGGCGAACAGAGAACCGATGGCATTGAATTTACCGTTTCCGGTTCGCCGACAAGAAAACTCGACGTTTATGCTGGTTACGCGCTTCTCGACGCGCATATTATAAAATCGAATACCGTTTCGGCGGGCATTCCTTTGCAAGGAAAATCAGCCCAGCTAACGCCGCGCAGTTCGGGGAATCTGTGGCTGACATACCAATTGCCGAAACAATTTCGCCTCGGTTTCGGCGGCTACACCCGAACAAAAACTTTCACTTCGACCAATAATCTTGTAACTTTGCCCGGCTATGCGCGTTTTGATGCGTCGCTGTCGTGGAGAAGCGAGAAACATTACGAAATTGCTTTCAATCTGAAAAACATAACAAACAAACGCTACTATGAAACATCAAACGGCGATAACGGCATTCAGCCCGGCTCGCCCGTAAACGGTTCAGTTACTCTGCGTTATCGCTGGTAAAAGCAGATTTACAGTTTGTCTCCCATTATACTTTTTTTGTTATTCCAAATTGTTATAAAAAATGAAACAGTTTCGTAAAATTATATTTTGGCTTCATTTAACATCTGGAGTGATAGCGGGCATTGTAATTTTTATAATGTCGGTTACGGGCGCATTACTTTCGTTTGAAAAAAACATCATCGAATACGCCGAACGCGAGATGCGGTTTGTCGCAATACCGGAAAACGCTCGAAAACTTTCGGTGCGGGAAATTCTCGCTAAAGTGCGCGAAGCCAAACCGGAAGCGAAACCTTCAACGATTACTTTTCAAAACCAAGCGAACGCGACGGCGAATATCGCTTTGGGACGCGACGGGCAGGTTTTCGTTAATCCTTACACGGGTGAAATAATGGGCGAAGGTGCGAAAGACGTAAGAGGATTTTTTCGCACGGTGACCGATTGGCATCGCTGGCTGGCGATGTCTGGCGACGGGCGACCAATCGGCAAAGCCATCACGGACGCGTGTAATCTTGCGTTTTTATTTCTCGCCATTTCCGGCATTTATATCTGGTTTCCGCGCCGCCTTTCGCGGCGGCATTTCAAACCCGTTTTGTGGTTTCGTCGCGGTCTACAAGGCAAAGTACGCGATTTTAACTGGCATAACGTCATCGGTTTCTGGTCGTCGCTCGTGTTGATAATTTTGACAATTACAGCAACAGTGATTTCGTATCAATGGGCAGGAAATCTGCTTTACACGCTAACTGGAAACGAAATTCCGCAACTACAGCCAAATGCTCCGAATCAAACGGGCGAACAGCCTTTTATTCTGCCGGAAAATCTCAATCAGATTTGGGAGAAGGCAGAAAATCAAACACCCTGGAAATCAATCAGTTTGCGTTTGCCGGTTGTGAAAGATTCAGCCGTTTTCACGATAGACGAAGGAGTTTATTGGAATATATTTGCGCGTTCGACCTTAACGATTGATGCAAGAAATGCGGAAGTCGCCAAATGGGAATCCTACGGCGAACAAAATTCCGTGCGGCAGTTGCGTTCGTGGTTTCGTTTTACTCACACGGGCGAAACGGGCGGAATTGTCGGGCAGTTTATCGGTTTTCTTGCCTGTATCGGCGGCGCGTTTCTCGTCTGGACCGGACTTTCAATGGCATGGCGGCGTTTTCGTCAATGGAAGACATAAATATCCGGTAAAGGAAAATTTTTGGAAATGAACTAAAAGTAACTGAGAAACAATATAACTCAAAAAAATATAACAAATGAATGTAGCTGTTTGATACATAAAGCAAGTATTTGGCGTGAAATAATACATACAAAACGCACAAATTTCGGAAAAAATGACAATTAATTCAACGAGTTTTAATGGCACACAAGTTGTAATTGTAAATAGAGAGTGAAGAAATTCATAAAACAATAAGGAGAAAAATAATGAAATTATCAAGGTTATATGTATTGGCGATAACAATTGGAGCTTTGCTCTCTTTGAGCTTAAATACATTTGCCCAAGACAAAAAAGAACTGAAAAAAGCACAAGAGCGGGTCGACAGCGCGTCAGAAGTGATGCGCGAGATTATGAAAATTCCTGATAAATCGATTCCGAAAGAAATTCTCGATAAAGCCGAAGCCATTGTCGTTTTTCCGGGTGTTCTGAAAGCCGCGTTTATCGTTGGCGGACAAGGCGGCAAGGGTGTGGCGGTGCGTAAGACAAAAAACGGCTGGAGCGCACCGGCGTTTTTGAATGTCGGCGGCGGAAGTCTCGGATTTCAAATCGGCGGCGAAAAGATTGATTATGTATTGGTCGTGTTGAACGACGGAGGACTAAAAGGTCTTCTGGAAGACAAGTTTGAATTCGGCGGCGAAGCCAGTGTTGCCGCCGGACCTGTTGGGCGCACGGCGGCGGCGACGACAAATGCTACGTTGGACGCGGGAATTTTAACTTATTCTCGCAGTCAGGGCGCGTTTGCAGGCGTTTCATTAAAAGGCGCGGTTATCTCTCAAGATGAAGATATGAACCAAGCTATTTATAAGAAATCAGCCAGAGAATTGTTGTTTGACCCGGTAACTCCATGGACAGCCGCACCAAAAAGTTTGCAGAAGTTTCCGAAAACGGTAGCGATGTTTGCAAAATAATCGTTTTATTTGAAAGCCAAAATGAAGAAACGCCGTTGATTATGACGGCGTTTCTTGTATAAATTCAGCAATATGAAAATCAAACCGCTTCACGAATGGAATTTAACGCCTGCCCAAGCCATTGAACTGCAAAAACAACTCAGCTATCAAGTTATTACCGAAGACGAATTTGCCGAACCGATAAAAACTGTCGCCGGAATTGATTTAGGTTATGATATAAAAACAGATAAAAGCCGCGCCGTCGCGGTCGTTCTAAGTTTTCCCAAATTGGAATTGCTGGAAAAAAGCGAAGCTATTTTGCCGATTCAGTTTCCATATATTCCCGGCTTGCTGTCGTTTCGTGAAGCTCCGGCGGCGATAAAGGCTCTGGAAAAATTAGAAATCGCGCCCGACCTTATTTTGTGCGACGGACAAGGTTTGGCGCATCCGCGACGTTTCGGCATCGCTTGTCATATCGGTTTGATTGCCGATGTTCCGACAATCGGCGTGGCAAAGTCTTTGTTAGTCGGGAAATATGAAAATTTAAGCGAAGAGCGCGGAAGCACGGCGGATTTGATTCATCGCAAAGAAAAAGTCGGCGTTGCTTTGCGAACGCGGGAAAAAGTTCAGCCGATTTATGTTTCCGTCGGACACAAAATCAGCCTTGAAACTGCTATAAATTACGTTTTGCAATGCACGCCGAAATATCGTCTGCCGGAAACGACGCGACTTGCCGATAAATTAGCTTCGTATCGCAAAAGATAAGTTTTGAGTTCCGCCTTCAGGCGGCTTTGCTTCCAAAACTAAAACCGCCGCCTAATGTTCTTTGATTAATAATTACCGTAAATAAAGTTTATTCCAATCGGTAAGACAGGCTGTTAGTCTGTCAAAACAGGCTAACAGCCTGTTTTACTTTTTTACGGCTTTTATTTTTTAAACAACATAAGGCAGAACTCAATCCGAATGGCTTCGCAGCTTTTTCCAAAGTTCACGCACGATTTTTTCCTGCATATTTTCGTCGGCGACGTAGGTTGCGGCTTCCGAATAAAACAACTTGTTTAATTTGCCGGATTCGGTTACGTATTTCTGCAAAGCCTTTTCGCAAATTTCAGGTTTAACGGGAATATTGGTCTCGCCGTGAAGCGCGAGGTCGGCAAGACTTTTGACAAAATTGCTTCTTTCGACACTGCCGAGCGAGATAAAGTTTTCGCCGATGTTCACGCCGTCGTTGTGCAGCAGACTTTTGGCGACGACTTTTGCTTTGCCCAAAGGCAGATTGATTGTTTCCGTTTCGGCGTTTGCGGGAACAAATTCGAGCGGCGTGAAAAATTCGGGTTGCGGAACGAGTTCCCCAAAAATTTCATCGGCGATACTGTGCGCGGTTTGCTTGCCTTTTCGCGCTGTTGCGGAGCGAAACTTTTGCATTTTCTTTTCCGCCACGCGAATTTGCCGGTAAAGTTTGGTGATTTCGCGGTAAAGTTCGGTTTGTAATTCGCGTCTTTCCGCTTCGTCTGCAATTCCGAGCAGTTCTAAAACGGCATCGTCCAATGCTTGACGGTCAGCCAAAGCAAGTTCGCCCGTCCAATTTTCTTCATCGTTTGAATCGACATCAACCAATTGTTTTGTTTCACGCTCCCGCATTGCATCAAGCGCATTTGCTAATTTTTTTTGGCTCTAGTGTAGCAAACTGCTTGATTGAAAGTGGTAAGCTACTGAAATGCAACAACTAAACCGTTATTATCGGCGGTCTAAAATTAGCGAACGCAAAATGCGTCAAATCATTAAGTATTTCGCGCTTGATTTGACCGCCAGCAAAACTGCTGAAGTCGTTGCCGTAACTCGACCGAGCGTGTCGAGAATCTTTGTTAAAATTCGCCGGCGCATTGCCGAAGAAGCCGAACGCGCGTCGCCGTTCGGCGGCACGGTTGAAGTGGACGAAAGTTATTTCGGAGCCAAGCGAGTGCGCGGAAGGCGCGGTCGCGGCGCGTCTGGGAAAACTATTGTGTTTGGAATTTTTAAGCGCAGCGGTTCGGTCTATACCGAAGTTGTTCCCGATTGCAAAGCCCGGACTTTGCAGGCGATTATTCGCGGACACGTCGCGCCTGAAAGCGTCATTCACTCGGACGGCTGGCGCGGTTATGATGGGCTGGTTGATGTCGGTTACAAAAAACATTTTCGCGTTAATCACTCGGATAATCAGTTTGCCATCGGCACAAATCACATCAACGGAATAGAAAGTTTCTGGTCTTTGGCGAAACGGCGACTGCAAAAATTTAACGGTGTTTCTAAAAAGACTTTCTATTTGCATTTGAAAGAATGCGAATATCGGTTTAATAATCGAAAAGAAAACTTTTTTCGATTATTGTTAAAATTACTTGAAAATAATCCGCTCTAAAGCAGCTTTGCTACACTAGAGCCAAAAAATAATATGCCGCCAATAAAAGTTCTTCATCTAATTTCGACGCTTACAAGCGGCGGCGCTGAACGCCAACTCGTCAATCTCATTCATAATACTTCGAGAGAAATCATTAATCACGTCGTATGTGTTATCGGAGAAGCCAATTTTTTTGCGCCGAATATTCGTGAAGCCAATTACAAAGTTGTAGAAA
>JACCYR010000104.1 GCA_013696385.1 Acidobacteriota bacterium | reverse complement strand
TTTTGAGTTCCAACTTTAGTTGGCTCTTATTCACCAGCTAAGAGCCAACTAAAGTTGGAACTCAAAACTTTTACGCTCAATCTAAAACTACTCTAAGGCTAGAGATAAAACTCTAGCCTTTTTATTTTGAATCAACGAGCGGCAAAAGCATCATTGCCCGTAATATTCTGCAGATGGCGCGTGTCATTAAGAGCAAGAACGCGAATATTGCGTCGGCTGCGAATTTCAAAACGGTTGATGCCGCAGTTTGAGGTAACCAGCCACGGCGTAGTTCTTGTTTTACGGCTTATTGCGCCTATCAGATAAAGAGTTAAAAAACAAATCGCGCCGGTGTGCGAAAAAATCACGACATTTTCGCCTTGATGAGTGCGGAGAACTTCGTGCAGAGCTTTCGTGGCTCGGTTAAGCAGTTGGCGATAGCTTTCGCCTTCGGTGATGATGTGGTAAATGTTGCGGTTAATCAGGGCATAATAATCTTTCGGAAATTCTATCTTCGATTCGTCAAAAGTTTTTCCTTCTAAAACGCCGACTTTTCTCTCACGAAAGGCGGAAGTTTCAATAATCGGCAAACTTAAAATATCGGCGAGCGGCTCGGCGGTTTGCACGGCGCGAAGCAAATCGCTCGAATAAATCGCGGTAATTCGTTCTTTGACAAGTGTTTGCGCGGTGATTTCGGCTTGCTCGCAGCCAAGTTCAGAAAGCGGAGTCGGAGAATGTCCACCGAATCGCCCTTCGGCGTTTCCGGCGGATTGTCCATGTCGAACTAAGTAAAGTCTTGTAACAGACATTTTTACAAGTAAGAAAGTAAAAAAATTTGTCTTTCTCAATTTAAAATCATTAGAACTTACGCACTTGCCAGAACCGCTTTTTACTCTCTGCGCTAACCACTTGATTTTTCAGCTAACATTTCTTCGATTGCTTTTTTTAGTTCTTCCAAGCGGTTTTGCAAAATGTCCCAAACTATTTCCAAATCAACCTTAAAATACTGATGAATGATAATATCTCGAAAACCTGCAATTTGTTTCCAATTAATTTTGGGTTTTGTTTGCAGCCTTTTAATTGGAACATTTTTCACAGCTTCGCCGATGATTTCAAGATTACGGACAACCGCATCAATGGTTTTCTTATCGGCGGAAAATTCCGCGAAAGTCATTCCGCTGATGTATTGTTTGGCGTTTTCGCTGGCATCAAAGATGTCTTGCAAGTAAAGTTTATAATCCCTTGACATAAATTGTTTCTGACAAAATTCGGTCTTTGACAAGCGGTTTAATCGTGCCTTTCATTACCAAGTCGACCTTACGCTCAAACAAATCTTCGAGAAAAAACTTCAAGCTCATATAAGCATCAAATGTCTTTTTTTCAAGTTCAACTAAAATGTCAACATCGCTCGCTTCGGTTTGCTCATCACGCGCCACCGAGCCGAACAATCCAATTTCCTTTACACCGAAACTTCTAATTTCTTCGCGGTTTTTTTCAAGCAGATTTAAGATTTCCTGTCGCGTTTTCATATCAGAATTTTAAGCTGCAACCGTTTCGGCTTTCAACTTTTCAGTTTGATAATGCGTCGTCAAAGCGTCAATAAATTCGTCCAACGCGCCTTCCATAACAAGTTCGAGTTGGTGTGTGGTTAAACCGATGCGATGGTCGGAAACGCGGTTTTCCTTAAAATTATAGGTGCGGATTTTTTCCGAACGGTCGCCGCTGCCAACCTGCGATTTTCTTTCAGAGGCAAGCGCGTCGTGCTGTTTTTGTTCTTCGATTTCCTGAAGGCGCGCCCGCAAAACACGCATCGCTTTCTCACGATTTTTGATTTGCGATTTTTCGTCCTGCATCGAAACGACAACGCCGGTCGGCAAATGCGTCAAACGCACGGCTGAATAAGTTGTATTGACCGACTGACCGCCGGGACCGGATGAACAAAACGTATCAATCCGCAAATCATTCTGGTCAATTTGCACGTCAACTTCTTCGGCTTCGGGCAGAACGGCAACGGTTATAGCGGAAGTGTGAATCCGACCGGAAGTTTCCGTTTGCGGAACGCGCTGAACGCGGTGAACGCCCGACTCATAACGCATTTTGGAATATACATTATCGCCTTCGATAACCGCAACGGCATCTTTTATACCGCCAACGCCGGTGTCGGACATTTCCAAAATTTCCATTTTCCAGCCTTGCCGTTCGGAGTAACGCGCATATATCCGCAAAATTTCCGCCGCAAAAAGCGTTGCTTCGTCGCCGCCCGTTCCCGCGCGAATTTCGAGAATGACGTTTTTTTCGTCATTCGGGTCTTTCGGCAAAAGCAAAAATTTCAAATCTTCCTCGCCTTTCTGCACATTTTCTTCGAGTTCGGCAATTTCCAGTTCGGCAAGTTCGCGCATTTCGTCATCGTTTGAAGAAGCAAGAATTTCGTTTGCTCCCGCGAGTTCTTCTTTCATTCGCTTGACCTCGCGGTATTTTCCGACAATTTCGCCCAACGCGCTGTGCTGTTTCATCAACTTTGTATAAGCCGATATGTCCGAAGTTACGCCGGGCGCGGAAATCTGCGCGGTAATTTCCTCGTAATTTTGTTCAACCTGTGCAAGTTTTTCTAACATATATTTTTGCGGTTAGTTTTTGAGTTTGAGTTATAAAAAACTAAAAGACTAAACGACAACCTCTAACTCTCTGTTAATGACAGGCGCGTGTTCGACATCATCAGGCTCAAATTTTAATGATTCTTTTAACGCTTTAATAGCAACTTCGAGTTGCGAATTGTCAGGTTCTTGCGTCGTGATATTTTGCAGCCAAAGACCGGGAAGCGTCATAAATTTGAAAATTACGCTTGATTCCTTTTTCGCGGCGTAGCGAATTATTTCGTAAGAAAGTCCGGCAACAAGCGGCATCAAAACAATTCGCACGAGCAAATTAAGCCACATCGCATCAAATTTGATAACCGAAAAAAGCACGATGGCAACGAGCATCACGACCATCAAAAACGAAGTTCCGCAGCGCGGATGTTGACGCTTTTGAATCGTGGCATTTTCAGGCGTTAAATCCAGACCTTTTTCCCAGGTAAAAACCGTTTTGTGTTCCGCGCCGTGATATTCAAAAACGCGCCGAATGTCTTTTAAGTAAGACATCGTAAAAATCATTACAACAAAAAACACCATTCGGATAAGTCCGTCAATCAAGTTAAAAGCAATCCACGAATCAGGCTTGATTTCCCAAACGTATGCTTTAACCGATTGCAGCCAGGTTAGATTTGCCGCAACTTCCGGCGCATTTGCCCAACCAAGCGCGATAAACAAAACATTTGTTAGCACCAGCGGCGCAACGATAAAAAGCAAAACATTAAATATCAACGCAAAAATTATCGAACCGACCGCGCCTGCCGCTTGCGCCGGTTTTTTCTCTTTCGATTTTTCGGGCATTATAACTTTGACAGGTGCTTTCAAGAATCGTTCGTCAATTATGCCGTCAACCAAAACGGTTTCCGTCGCAAATTCGCCAGCTTTTTCGCGTTCTTCCTGCGCTTCCATATCTTCGTGCGCGACGCTCGCCGAAAAATTTAACGCTTTGATGCCCAAAGCCATTGATTGAATCAGCGTTGCGCCGCCGCGCAAAACCGGAATATCGAGCCATTTATGTTTATCGCTCCATTTTGGCAAACTTTCCGCCGTATGAACAATCGAACCGTCGGATTTGCGAACCGCAATCGCATACGCACTCGGAGTTCGCATCATCACGCCTTCCATCACGGCTTGACCGCCGACAATCAAATCTTTTTGAACGCCTAAAATAACATTCAAAAAACTAATTCTTCGCTGACTGGTTTTCTTTTTCATAGGTTTATTGTGATTTAGAACTATTAAATTGAGATGCCTATTACAATCGCAAATCCAAAATCGAAAATAAAAATAACGCCGTGATTTTCCTTCAAGAAAATTCGCTCTGCGGTATTCTGCACCAGGAGCGAACCGCGCTGGAAAAGCATCGGCGTTATTCGTGATTTGCTAATGTTTGTCTGAAGATAAATTCACGGCAAATTTATTCCTTAACTTCTGCCGTCGCCGCGCCGCTGCGAGCATAGCGTTTATTAAAACGGTCAACGCGACCTGCCGTGTCAACCAATTTTTGTTTGCCGGTA
>JACCYR010000269.1 GCA_013696385.1 Acidobacteriota bacterium | reverse complement strand
TCTATCGCCAACGAAATAATCTTCAGTCGTTTCCTGCTTTTGGGCAAACCACACGCCGAACAGCGTTACGCCAATTAAATAGCCGAAAATGATAATTAAGTCTAAAGTTTGCATTTAGTTAATGTCTCTTGGGTTGATAACTGTAATTTCGGAAAAACGCTTAAAATCGCCGGTGTTGAATGTTAAAAGATTTTCAACTGCGTAGGTAATCATCGAAGCGGCAATTTTTGCGTCGTGAACCTAACACTCCGACAATTGAGTAATCTTTTACTAATCTACGCCACGTTTTAAAAGTTGCCAAGCTATCAGGCAGAAGTCGAAAATGTTTCTCAATCAGCGAAACTTTTCTTTCGGTTTCGGCGATGGAAAGTCCCAAACCGCCGCGAGAAATCGCGGGACGAGTGCAAACATTCCAAAATTCGCTCAAAATTTGCGGCGTGTAACAGATAATTGCTTGGTCAGCACGAAGTTTGCGTAAAGCCTCAAACATGGTTTGTCTTTGCGGACTGTTTTTCTCAGCAAGTCTTAAAAAAACGTTTGTATCAAGTAGAAAAGACATTTAGGCTTAATCGTGGTCAAAATAAATATCTTGGCGCGAATGATTTCCGTTGTAAGCGGGAATTGTTTCTGTGCCTTCGGCGAATGAAAGCATGTCGGTTTCAAATTCCGCCGTGTTTTTATCATCGAAACTTCGCACACTATCTTGATTGACTGATATTTCAATAATTTCTTCGATGATGGTTTTCAAATTTTGACCTTTTACCTGCGCTTGTTTCCGCAAACTTCTTTCAGTATTTTCAGGTAGAGAAATCGTAATATCCATAGTTCACCTCATTTGAATAGTCTGTCAAAAATTGCCGAAAACTCACCTCACAGCAAATTTCAGATTGTTTGTCTCGACATCTTTCAATTTTTCGCAAACCGTTTCCAGCCGGATTTTCAATCTACTGCGAAACTGATATTGACGACTGCCGTTACATCTTTGTCAATCGAAGACGTATCGCTGATGCCGGCATCGGAAACTTCGGTCGAATCCGCCGCCGTGATTTGCATGACGCCCATCCGCGCCGAGCGCACCGCGCCGATTTTATTGCCCGTGCTGGAAGCGATTTTTTCGGCGCGAACTTTCGCGTCTTTTGCCGCTTCGCCGAGCATTTCGATTTTCAAATCGCCGAGCTGCGTATAATAGTATTGCGGCGTGTTTGATTCGAGCAGAATACCTTGATTAATCAATTCGGTTGCTTCGCGGGCAATCTGCGCGATTTTATCAACATCGTTTGAACGCACTTCGACTTGCTGGCGCAGCGTGTAGCCCGTGATTTCCGACGTTTCGTTTCCCTCATTATCGCGCTTTTTCAAGGTTGTCGTCGAGATAGACGAAATTGTAATCTGATTTTCGGGAATTCCCTTGCTCATCAAATACTGTTTGACACGCGGAATACTTTCCGTCGTTTGACGATATGCTTCCGCGAGCTGCGGAGCTTCCGACGACACGCCCGCGCTCCACACAACTAAGTCCGATTTGATGCGCTTTCGCGCCGAGCCGGTAACAGCGATTGCCTCATCGCCTTTCTTCGTTTTACTGTAAAACCAACCAAAAATAATAGACGACATCACCAAACCAATTGCCAAAGCGACACCCGCGTTTAGCCAATAATTATTTTTTTCACCATTCATTTTATTTGCCTCCGTAAAATAGTAACCGAATCGTTGAACGAAACAACACTTCATCCTTGCAGCTTGATTTATAAAACTTTCAGTGCAATTAGCCGCCGATTTTTAATTTAACGATTCGATTGCTTTTACTATCATAAAATCGTTTGCCGTCAAAACATTTTCCGCCGTTTCACGCGAAACATTCGCTTTTTGCATGACGATTGCAACCCGCAAATCGCCGTTCGCTTCTTCAAATTTTACCTGTGCCGTCGGTTCGTCCAAACCTGTTTCCGCCATCAAGATTCGCAAACTACGTTCTTTTAATTTGATATTGGAAGATTTTACATTTGTCATCTGATTGCCTTTGACATAACCGAGCCGAATCATTGAAACCGTCGAAAGCATATTCAAAACCATTTTTTGCGCCGTTCCCGCTTTCATTCTGGTCGAGCCGGTCAGAACTTCCGCGCCGACTTGCGGGACAATCGCCATTTCCGCCGCTTTTGTTATCAAAGAATCGGGAACTACGCTGACGCAAGCCGTAAAACAGCCGAGTTGACGCGCAAATTCAACCGCGCCGATGGTATAAGGCGTTCTGCCGGAAGCGGCAATGCCGACAACCGCGTCTTTTTTAGTCAAACCGCGATTCTGTAAATCAGTTTTTCCGGCAGCTTT
>JACCYR010000098.1 GCA_013696385.1 Acidobacteriota bacterium | reverse complement strand
GTGTCGTTGGTTGCTTTAGCTTTTGATTCGCCGTAACCTTTTTCGGTTAAGGCTTCGGGTTTTATGCCGAATTTGATAAGTGCTTCGCGAACGGCTTTAGCGCGGTTTTCTGACAGGGTTTGGTTGTTTGAGTCGCTTCCGACATTGTCCGTATGTCCGCCGACTTCCACAACGACGGTTGGCGGCAGTTTTTTCATATAGCCGGCGGCGCGTTCCAAAAACGTCATATTTCGCGGTGGAATGTCATATTTTCCGCTGGCAAATTGGATGATATAAAGGTTCATTGCCCGGAGCAGGTCGTCAACCGTATAAGTTGCCGATAAATCATCCAACGCCTTGTTCGCGCATTTTTCCGCAATGTCATACGCGCCGGCTTTGATATTGATACATTCGTTGGCGATAGGTTTATCAACTTGTTTGCATTTGGCTCTAATCGGTTCGGGAACAACATTGTCTTCGCCTTTGATGGTTTGCGGTTCGCAAATCCAGTTTGGATGGACAATTTCAACTTTTTTGGTTTCGCCCGATTTTAAGGCGGGCAGGGAAATATCGCCGCCGGAGGAAACGCCCCAATATGCTCCGTCAACTAAAATACTGCTGCCCGAAGGTGCGCCTTTGACGACGGCTTCAAAGCCGGTTTTGGGCATAAAGAAAATAAAAACTATGAGCAGAACTAAAAGCGCGAAAAGAAACATTGACATCAATCCGCCCGAAATCCAAACCCACGACGGAATGCCGCCTTTATCTTTTTCTTCCTGCTTTTTTTTATCGGCTTCCTGCGTCGGTGTCAGCGGAACATTTTCATATTTGGCGCGTTCCACTTCGGGCAGACGAAAATAAGGCGTAGTCGCGCCGTAGTCAGTGCCGCCTTCGGGTTTTCCGCCGAAATCCGTATCCGGTATTTTGACATCGCCCTGCGTTATTCCCCAATCAGGCGTTTTCGGGTTGTTCCCAGAAGGAATATAGGTTTTGCCGAAATCAGAGTCGTCATTGTCCGTTGGTCTGATATTTGCTACCGTATTGCCCCAATCGTCCGCCCGCGGTTGTGCTGGATAATTGTAGTTAGTTTTTTCCCAATCAGTGCCTGACGATTTATCTCTGTCCGACACGGGAATATTCGGCGTAGTTTTGGAAAAATCATCGGGCGGCGGCGGTTTTGGAAAGTTTTTGGAATCGCTCAAGGGTTTGGTCTCCTTTTTCTTAACAATTAAAATTGTCTGTAGATTTGCAGGCTTGACGCTTTGCATCAGACGGTTTTGCTCGCTTCAAACGTAAATCACGACGCTGTGCATTGTCAAGAGATTTGAATTACAAGTTATCATTATTGCACAAACCATCCGTCAATCAAAACAAAACCACAAGTCGAAAATGACGGCTCAGTTTAATATTTTCGCGTGTTTTGTTGTAAAATTATTGCTGAAGCGTTTAGACA
Organism: Acidobacteriota bacterium; assembly: GCA_013696385.1. Taxonomy (GTDB): domain Bacteria; phylum Acidobacteriota; class Blastocatellia; order Pyrinomonadales; family Pyrinomonadaceae. Next base: position 1,613 of record JACCYR010000098.1, on the reverse strand, counting down.
AAATATGTTAGACAAAATAAATTTACCGCCAACCAATCAACAAAATTTGGAAATCTCTTCAACGCCGCGCGACGAGATGAGTCTTTATCCGCTTGACACTTTTAAGTATGAATATGTCGGGCGCGAGATTTGGATTGATTTTGAAATCCCCGAATTTACGGCGATTTGCCCGTTTTCCGATTTTCCTGATTTTGCCGTCATTCGGCTCAAATATGTGCCGAATGAACGCTGTATCGAACTGAAAAGTTTGAAAATGTATATCAATTCTTTCCGCGAAATAAAAATTTTTCACGAACACGTTATCAATCTAATTTTGGAAGATTTCCTTAACGCTTGCGACCCGCTGCGCGTCGAGATTGAAGGCGATTTTCACGTCCGCGGCAATATCAAAACAGTCGTGCGGGCAAGCTATACAAAGTGAAATTTTCAAAGTAAAAATTTTCAAAGTAAAAAGTAAAAAGGCAAAAGGCAAAAGTGAAGAACGGTAATCGTAATTTTCACTTAACGACTTTTTAATAATCGAAATAAATAACGCCGTCGGAACCATCATTGTTTGCGCCTTTTTTTTCTTCTTTCATAAAACCTTGGGCGACAAATAGTTTGACGATAGTGCGGGCATCGTTGCGCGTGAATTTGTCTGAAAACGAACTCATTCGATTAAGGTCGGCTTTGCCGAGTAGTTGAATTTGGTTGATGTAGCGAAACAACAGCAAGCCGTCTCCCGAATAACCGTGAACTCTCATCAACAGTTCGCCTTTTTTGAAAGCGCGATTACGTTTGTTGTATTTGCTCAAAATCGCCGAAGCCTGCACAAAATCGTTGATTTGGTCAACAATCGGGTCGAAAATACGAAACGCTTCGTCAGGATTGACCACCGCATAGCCTTTGACGATTTCCATTAAATCGTTTAATTCGTCTTCGTCTTCGGGAAATTCATTTGCCAATGCTTTGGCATCTTTCATCAACGAGGCGGCGGTTTCGCGGTCTTTTTCCGTGTCTTTTTTGTGAAATTGCATTGCCAAAGCGACGAGTTTCTGGATTTGCGTTTTCTTTTTGCTCAGATTTCCGATAAGTTTTTTGGCTTCGTCGAGTTTGCCGTCTTTCGCCGCGCGGCTGATTTTCGCCGATTCATATTGCTCATTGGCGCGTTCCCGTGCTTTTTCGTCGGGAATTTGTTCGACAAGTTTTTTCGCCCGCGCTTCATCTTCAATCTGAGAAATTTTACTGGTCAAGGCTTGATACGCAGAGGCTTTTTCATATTCATTGAGTTTTGGCAAATCGGCGAGAATATTTTCGGGCGTAGAACTCGGACTCCAAAGTTTTTCCCGTTGCTGCCTACGCTTTAATTCGGGCGGCAGATTTTTCAAGGCTTCGGTCTGCTTTTGTTTGAGAAGCGACACTTTTTCAGGCACGATTTTTTCCAAACTCGGCAACGCCCGACTTATTCCCATTGTTATTTCCAAAGAATTTGTCGGTTGCAAAAATGTGTTGACAAGTTTGTCAGCAAGGGCTTTTAACTGAGTGTCGGTAAATTTAAATAGTTTCCCTTTGACATTTTTCGCCGTATTCAGATTGGCTGCGTATTGCAGAAAACGAATTGCCGCGCCCAAATC
>JACCYR010000088.1 GCA_013696385.1 Acidobacteriota bacterium | reverse complement strand
CCCGAAACTCTTGTATAAAGTTCCAAAGACGCTTCCAAACCATCGTAAAGTTCATCAATCTGAATCAGATTCGAGCGGTCTTCATAGCGCGTCGGAAAATAATTCAGCAAATCTTCAATGGTCGCTTCGGTCAAATCGGTTTTATACGCAAAGTTGGCAACCGCCATTGCCAACTTTCGCGCCATTGCTGGCGAAAGATTAGCAATCTCGTATTGGTAAAGTTCGAGAAGCGGAGTTTGCAGTTCAAGTTTCATCGGTGGGATTTTAGCATAAATTACACTTAATTTTGTAAAAGGCTATAGTCAAACCGTGTCGCCGGTTTAGGACTTACACAAGTGAATAGCCCGCAACCAATAGTTATCGGCAGCGCGGTCTGTAACTATTCATCATTCACTCTCAACTATTAACTATTTTTCAGTAAAAATACGGCAGGCGCGAATCATTAGTTTTATTTTCAATTGCACAAGTTTTCCGTTTTTGGCTATAAAAGTTAGGAATTTTCACAAGTTATTTCAGTTCTTATCTAAGCCCTTGTCCGATTTGCTGTGTTCCGAAAGTCCCGATGCCGTTAAGACGGAAACTAAAGACAAGCCGGTTTTCACGACGCGCGCCGACATCGAAGTTATAAAGCTGGACGGTTGTGGCGCAACAGTCGGAAGCGTAGCCAAGCGTTAAAAGCGAACTGATAAGCGGCGAGGTGTTTTGGGCGCGGCGGTTTTCAAAATCGAAAAACAGCGACGCGCCGCCGTATAAACCTTTGTCGCGGTTACCGAGAAAGAGCGACGGGCTGAATTGCGAACCGCGCAGAGTTCCCGCTTCCTTGCCGAATTGGTTGCTGTATTGGGACAAGGACGGTATCAAGGTAACGGCGCGAGTGTAATAAAACGTCTGGAAAAATTTGACCAGTTTCGTATCGTATCCGACGGTAGCGGAAATGTCGCGCAAACCGTCGCCCTGAACGCCGACATCCATCCGCGTATTAACGAAAATCGTTTTGCGCGGGCGATAGGTCGCATCAATGTTTATCGGCGAAAATCGGCGCGGAACGCCGCCGAAAGTATAAAACGACAGAGCGGTTATCGGTGCGATTTGATTGCGTTGCCCGGGAATGAGTGCGCCGCCGAATGTCTTATCGAAAAAGTATTTGCCGCGCACCGTCAGCGTAAAAATCTCGTAAGGCTGCACCGAAAGCGGGTCTTTTTTCTTTATCTCAGGATTGTCGCGCAAAAGTTTTTGGGCTTCGTCGGTAACGGCTTCCGTGTATTTGCGCGTGTATAAGCGGTTGGAGATGCCGAACTCAATCTCGTTGGTGTCGGTTTCCGTGTCGGCGTAATCAAATCGGATGATTTTATTGAAATTGTTCACGCCTTTAATTAATCGGTAGGTTGCAAACGGTTCGATGACGTGCCGAAAACGGAATGCGCCATTACTTTTAAAATAATTTTTCGCCAGCGCAACGGGTCGCGCATCAAGTTCAAACTCTCCGTATTTGCGGATAACATCGCGCCCGACAACTTGCCGCAGACTGTTAAACGAATTTGAATAATAAGTTACGCGCGTTCCAGCCGTCGCGGTTAAATTCAGATATTTGAAATAAAACGGAATGGCGATCTGCGGGTGAATATCAAAACGCTGTCCAACGGCGGGCGATATTATCGGGTCGCTTCCAGTTTGCTGCCGATAAAGCGCGAGATTGTCAACATCTTCGCGGCGCGAAACACCTTCTAAACTCGTCTTAAACGAAAAATAGGCATTCTTGAAAAACGAAATTTGCGAAGGTCGCTTATCAAAATTGATACTCGGTAAATTGCGTGTTTTCACCCGCACGTTTGGAATTGAAATTACCTGCGAACGCGCCAGCAGATTAAGCGTGTAATTATTCCAATTTTTATTAACAAAGACTTGCGAAACTTCAATCGGCGAAATAATCTGCTGGATGCCGTCAGAAAACACTTGGCGAAACGCGAGATTAGAGGTCAGGCGCACGTCAGCGACGGCGGTAAAACCGTTGGGAAAATAATGAACGCCATCAGCATAAACGAGAGAACCGCCTTGGTCGGGATGGTCTGCGTCTTCACGACTCCCGAAAATTCTGTCTTTGACGGCGTAAAAACCAAAATCCAGATATGAACGCGAATTGGCGCGGGTGCGAAAGTCCAGCCCGTAGCCAAGCCCGCGCCCAGTGTAAATATCAGTGCGAAGTGTTACGTCGGCGGAACGCCCCAATGTTTGGTAATAAGCGGTTGACAGGCGAACGCCTTTGTTGGCGGAAAAACCAAATGCCGGTGTTAGAAAGCCCGAAGCCCGGTCGCGTTTTTTTATCGGAATCGAAGCGTATGGCAGCGGCACAACAGGTATGTCTTTAATGCGAAATTTGGCGTTTTTAAGTTTTATCCGGTCATTAGTCGTAATTCGCGCTTCGTCTGCCGTAAAACTCCACCTCGGCACTGCATCTTCGCAAGCCGTAAATTTCCCGTTTTCGACAACAACTTCATTTAATCCGACTCTTTCGACGCGGTCAGCCGTAAAATATATGACCGTGCCATCGTTGGTTTGATTTGTAAAACCCGTCGAATCAACGAAAAATCCTAACTTCGTCCCATAATTAAATTCGCCGCGTGTTCCCGTGATGCGCTGGTCATCGCCTTGGTCGAAAACAACGCTTCCTTCGGCAACTAACTTTCCCTCAGATTCATAATAGGTGATTTTATCCGCCTGCAACCGATAGACCCCATAGTGAGCATCAACATTTCCTTCGTGAACAATAACGCGATTTCCCTCTTCTCCCTCGCTGCTAACTTTGTTGGAATCAATAAAGAGCCTGCCATCGCCGCCGAGCGTTTGCGAGCCAGCTTCCGGCTTTTTTTTCGGTGCTTTGATGTCTTGTTCGGGCGCGACCGGGTTGATGTTCGGCGTGTCGGTCAGCGGATTGGCGACCTGCCGTTCAACCGGATTTGTGTCCTGCGCTTTAGCGATTGTCGCAGCCAGCAGAACAATTAATAAGACATATTTTAACGAATTATGAAGACGCATTGAAATTACATCTGAACAAGTTTGATGCTAACATTAAATAATGGTAAATGGTAAGTGAAGAAAGTAATGAGATTTGCTTTTTATTTTTGAATTATCTTAGTTCTTAAACATTTACCACTTATCACTTACCATTTACCATTAAGAATTATTTAATTTATGAAACCGAATGTTCTGGTCGTCGAAGACGAAGAATTGATGCGCTCGATATTGCGGCAGTTGCTTGAGGGCGAAGGCTATCGCGTTTTTACCGCCGACAGCGCGGAAAACGCGCTTGAGATTTTCTCGACTGACGATATTTCCGCAACTCTAACCGATATAAAAATGTCGGGAATGGACGGCTTAGAGCTGCTCAACCAGATAAAAACGATTGATGATGAAGCACTCGTGATAATTATGACCGCGTATTCTTCGGTTGATTCGGCAATTGCCGCGTTGCGCCTTGGCGCATACGATTATGTTACCAAGCCGTTCGTCAATGAAGATTTGCTACAAACAATAAAAAATGCGATTCAGACAAAAGAATTGTTCAGTGAAAACCGCGCGCTGCGCCGCGAATTGAATCAAAAATACAGTTTTATAGAAATTATTGGCAAAAGTGAAGCGTTGCAAAGCGTTTTTCGCATGGTTGAAAAAGTTGCCGATACCAACGCAGGCATTTTGATTCAGGGCGAAAGCGGCACGGGCAAAGAATTAATTGCGCGTTCAATTCATTTTAACAGCCAACGCGCTCGGCAACCTTTTCTCGCGGTCAACTGCGGCGCGTTGCCCGAAAGCCTTCTAGAAAGCGAACTTTTCGGACATACAAAAGGCGCGTTCACCGGCGCAGCAGCCGACAATAAAGGACTTTTCCGCTCTGCCGACGGCGGAACTTTACTTCTCGACGAAATTGCCGAAATGCCGCAGTCTTTGCAGGTAAAATTACTGCGGGCTTTACAAGAGCAGGAAGTTACGCCAATCGGCTCAAGCGCGGCAATCAAGTTCGATGTGCGGATTATTGCCGCAACCAACAAAAATCTGGAAAAAGAATTAGCCGAAAATCGTTTCCGCAAAGATTTGTTTTACCGGCTCAATGTCATTGAAATAAACTTGCCGCCACTGCGCGAAAGGCGCGAAGATATTCCGCTGCTTGTCAAACATTTCATCGCCAGAATTGCCCGCGAACAAAATGTTTCGGAAAAACCGATTAAACCAGAAGCAATGTCTGCGCTGGTCAATTACAACTGGCAAGGCAACATCCGCGAACTGCAAAACGCGATTGAACGCGCGTTTATTTTATCAGGCGAAGAAATCAGACTTGAAAATTTGCCGCCAAAAATTAAAATTAACTTGGGCAATAATTTTGAAATGCGCGACCCGGAAGGTTTGCGCCCGACGCTGGAGGAAATGGAACGCCGTTATATTTTAGAAATTTTGGAGTCGGTCGGCGACGACAAAACTACTGCGGCGGAAATTTTAGGTATAGATTTATCTACGCTTTACCGGAAATTGAAAAGGTATGAGGAAATTTAAAATGAAGTCAATTCCAGCACAAAATAATCCGTATTGCTGATGCGCGTAATTTTTCCGTTGACGTAAGGCGGTTGCAGAAAATCGTTGGCGACAAAGGATTTTCCCTTCAAATTTCCGTCGCCCGAAAGCTGACTTTGGGCAATCAGTTCGGCGGGAAACCAATCTTCCGCGTCAACGTCCGAAGCGGCGGCGGGTTTATATTTTTCGGCTTGTTCGATGATTTTATTTGCCTCTTCCGCCGAAAATTTTAAAACAACCGTAAGTTTTTTCCTATTTACCGCGGGAACGCGATTATCGCTGCCTTTCGTCTCCAAATCAGTTTCGCGCCAAGTTGTTTCTTCGGGCTGAAACGGTATTTTGATTATCCTTTCAAGTTCTTCTACGTCATCTTTGGGAATATTTGCATTATCATTATTCGCAGTTTGATTTATCGGCTGATTGATGTTGTTATTCTCATTTTTGCCGCACCCGTTGAGTAGAAAAATGCTTAAAAAGAAAACGTAGAATAATTTTGTTGGAGAAATTCTCATTTGGTTATTGTATTAGAGATAACAAAACAATTGTAATTATACTTTTTTCCGTTTTCAAATATTGTTCAACGTTGTAAATTATCAGAATGTTTCTTTTGCGCCGCATCCGAGCCTTTATCATCCGCGATTTTCAACTCGCGTTGTCTTACCGCGTCGAATTTTTTATCAAAATTCTTTGGATTCTTGGCATTGTTACGACATTCTTTTTTATCTCGCGCATTTTTGCGGGTTTTCCACTTGCTCAATACGAACAGTGGCATAATCCGCTCGCAGCGTGGCTGACAGGAATGGCAATGCTCAATTATTTTTTGGTCGGATTTTCCGCGCTTGCCAACGCAATTCGGCAGGAACAAATG
>JACCYR010000252.1 GCA_013696385.1 Acidobacteriota bacterium | reverse complement strand
CGAGTTCCATCTTTCCCGTCATCGAAGGCAATGCCGAATAAACATCAGAGATGCGCGGCACGATATCCGATTCGTCGGTTATCAAAGCGCGTCTTTCAGCATTGGAAACGGCGGATTCAGTTGCGCTGATGGAAAAGCGTTGCGAAACGCCGCTTTGTTTATCAATGCGTTGGTCGTCGCGGGCTTCAAATGCAATTTGCTCAATTGTTTCCGATATGAAATCTGGAATCTGCAATTTGAAATCTGGAATTAAATCTCTTTCCGTCCACGCTTCTTGTTTGGTAATCGCTGTGCCTAAACCAACATCCTTCGGATAGTGCGTCGCAATTTCCGCGCCGATTCTGTCTTTGAGCGGCGTAATAATTTTTCCGCGAGCTGTATAATCTTCTGGATTTGCCGAGAAAACAAGCATCACGTCAAGCGGCAGACGCACCGGATAACCTTTTATCTGCACATCGCCTTCCTGCATTATATTGAAAAGTCCGACTTGAATTTTTCCCGCCAAATCCGGCAATTCGTTCATCGCAAAAATCCCGCGATTGGCACGTGGCAGCAAGCCGAAATGAATCGTCAGCTCATCGGACAAAAGATGTCCGCCTTTTGCCGCTTTAATTGGGTCAATATCGCCGATAATGTCAGCAATTGTTACGTCGGGCGTGGCAAGTTTTTCGACAAACCGCGAATCACGATTGACCCAATCAATTTTTGTTTCGTCGCCGTGAAGCTCGATTTGCTGGCGACCATACGCGCTTAACGGCGCAAACGGATTATCGTTGATTTCCGAACCCGCGATAATTGGAATTTCTTCGTCAAGCAGTTCGGTTAATTGCCTGATAATGCGGCTTTTGGCTTGCCCGCGTAAACCCAATAAAATTAAATTATGTTTTGCTAATACAGCATTGACAATTTGCGGCACAACCGTTTCGTCGTAACCCAAAATGCCTTTAAACAACTTTTCACCGCCGCGAATTTTTCTAATCAAATTCGCCCGCATTTCGTCTTTAACCGAGCAAGTTTTGTAACCGCTTGCTCTTAGTTCACCCAGTGTTTGTGACTTATTCATAAATTTCCCTTGTTCTTAAGTATTAAATCTTTTCTACAATTTTGCCACAGAGCGCACCGAAATTCACGGAGCAGAAGAAAAATTAGCCACGAACAACACTTAATGACACGAATTATTTTTCTTTTTATTCGTATTATTTGTGCAATTCGTGGCGAAAATTGTTTGTGTTCTCTGTAACTAAATATTAGAAAACATATTTATTTGCCGAAATCAGAGTGTCGGCAATGCGTTGACGCGCTGCGATTGTATTAATCGGCGAATTGTTTTTTGTAAAGCGTTTCAGTGCAACTAGCAGAGTCCGCATTTCGTCGCCTTCGCTCATCGCCGCAATTGTATTTTTCGCGGCTGCTTCAACGCGCTGAATCGCATCGTTGCAATAAACTCCGGCAATATCAACATACCGCGCCGCGCTTTCTTCGTCGTTTCTTTCGGCAAGTTTTTGCGCCCGCAGAATTGCGGTTTCCATCGCGTAGGATTCGATAATAATATCAGCCGCGCTCAATAAAATTTCCTGCTGATTTTGTAGCTCCGTCATATATTTTTGCGCCGCCGTTCCTAGAATCATCAGAGCGATTTTCTTGGCGTTGTTTGCGAGTTTGATTTCGGTTGCCAAAACACTCTCATCTTCATCAAATGAAGGCATTTGCGGGTTTAATATCTCGTCTTGCAACGCTTTCGCCGCTTGTAGAAGTCCGAGCTGACCTTTCATCGCTCGTTTCATCAACATTCCCGGAATAAGCATTCGGTTGATTTCGTTTGTGCCTTCAAAAATGCGGTTGATACGCGAATCACGATACGCTTTTTCCGCCGGATAATCCGCCGAATAACCGTAACCGCCGTAAATTTGAACCATCTCGTCAACAACGTAATCGAGTGCTTCCGAGCAAGCGACTTTGTTAATCGAAGATTCAACCGCATATTCTTCAATAGATTGCAGTTTCTTTTGATTGTCCGCGCCGTCGCCAATCAAAGTGTCAATCATTCCGACAGTTCGATACGTGATGCTTTCCGAAACCCAAGTGCGAATCGCCATCTCCGCGAGTTTATGTTTGATTGCGCCGAAACTTGAAATTGGTTTGCCGAATTGATGTCGCTCATTTGCATATCGAATCGCGTCGTGCAGGGCAAGTTTTGCGCCGCCCGTTACCGATGCGCCTAACTTAAAACGTCCGACATTCAAAATATTAAAAGCGATTTTCGCGCCGTCGCCGACGTTTCCAATTAAATTGCCGATTGGAACTTTCGCATCCGACAAAATAAGCGGCGTGGTTGAAGAAGATTTGATTCCCATTTTGTGTTCTTCATTCCCGGGACGACAGTTTTCGCTTCTGTCGACAACAAAAGCCGAAAACTTTTGCTTTTCGCCGTCAACCTTAGCAAAAACGATATAAACATCGGCAAAACCGCCGTTGGAAATCCACATTTTTTCGCCGTTCAGAATGTATTCCGTCCCGTCGTCGGAAAGTTTCGCGCTGCATTTTGCGCCCAAAGCATCAGAACCCGAACCGGCTTCCGACAAACAATAAGCCGTTATGACTTCGCCCGAAACGATTAGCGGAATCCAAGTTTGTTTCAATTCTTCTGAGCCAAAATAAAGAATCGGAAGCAAGCCGATTGAAGTTTGCGCTCCGAAAGTCGTGCCGAAACCGCCGCCGCGCCCGACATTTTCCGCGATAATTACGCCCGAAACCTGGTCTAACGCCGCGCCGCCATATTCTTCGGGAACGCTCGCGCCGAGCAAGCCTAAATCGCCTGCCGATTTCACCAAATTACGCGCCATCTGCCAGTTGTGCTTTTCCATTTCGGGAATTACGGGACGAACTTCGTTGTCCACAAATTCGCGGATGGTTTCGCCAATCATTTTATGTTCCTCGGTAAAATCTTCGGGCGTAAAAATCTCGCTCGCCTCACGGTTTTCAATCAAAAACGCGCCGCCTTTGATGTAATCTTTTTCCATTTGTGCATCCATAGTTTTGCTCCTTAGTTTGTTCACCACAGAGGCACAGAGTTCACGGAGTTTAATAAATAACTTTTACAAAAACCTGTCTTAAAATCTGTGTTTATCTGTGGTTATTTTTCTTCAATTTTTTCCTCTGTCTTCTTCTGTGGTGAAAATCTAATCTAATCTCTCAAAAATTCCCGCCGCGCCCATTCCGCCGCCGACGCACATCGTAACCATTCCGTAACGCGCGTTTCTACGCTGCATTTCGCGCAAAATCGAAGCCGTCAGTTTTGCGCCGGTGCATCCCAAAGGATGACCGAGCGCAACCGCACCGCCGTTGACATTTACTTTTGCTGGATTCATTTCCAGAAGTTTCATCACCGTTAATCCTTGCGCAGCAAACGCTTCGTTAAGTTCGATAATGTCAATGTCTTCGAGCGTCAAACCAGCCATTTTCAAAACTTTCGGAATTGCATAAACCGGACCGATGCCCATTTCTTCCGGCAAACATCCGGCGGTTGCATATGCGACAAAACGCGCGAGCGGTTTCAAACCTAAT
>JACCYR010000097.1 GCA_013696385.1 Acidobacteriota bacterium | reverse complement strand
GGGTTTGATTTCGACAGTATTGTCTTCGATTTTATAACGACTGCGCGAAGCGTCCGCTTGGCTGTTTTTTTCGATATAACCCGCCGATTTTAGATAAGCGGTTAAATCTTCGAGCGAAATATCCTCGCCTGCCTTCAAAGTTTTCGGCGCGGAATAAATACCGGCGGTGCGCGTGAAAACATCGCCGCCTTTAAGTAGTAAATCAATTCTGTCGGAATACTCAAACCAAAAATAAGTCAATGTTAAAAAAGCGCATAGCAGCAAAAGCAGAAAACTTAAAGCCGTAATAGGGTTAAAAATCAAGCGCAAAATGCGCCGAAACAGACTCGGCGGCGGTTGTTGGAAAGATGTAATCTGCGACGACGAGCGCCAAAACCTTTTCTGGACCTGTTTAGAGTTTTTCTTTTTGACTTGAATCTGATTTTGCATCTTTGGTTTGTTGTTTCGATTAGTGAGATTTTTGTTTCCAACCGTTGCCTTGTAGAATCTTACAAGTTTTTAGCAATTTCTGTCTAGCTGTTTTTAGTTTCAGTAATGCCTTAAATCATTTTTGAGAAGTCCTATCCGGGATAATATCTTGGTTTTATTCGGTAGTTCGACAAACTTTGACTAAAGTTTGTCATCTGAGAGGTTGATTAGATTTTTGAAATCAGAAGTCTGAATGATTTCTTTATATTTGACAGTTTTACTGTTTCGTTCAAAAATCAAAGAGCCATATGAAAAGAAAAAAATCCGATTCAAGAAGATTTTTAAATTGCCTCAGCATATTTGTCTTACTTTTTATTTTATTTTCGGCAAATACACAGGCACAGCAGGTTGTTGATAAAACGGTGGCAACAGTCGGCGATGGTGTCGGAGTTCCCGAACTTATCACATATTCGGATCTTTTGTGGCAGCTTGCTTTAGATTCGGATGTGCCGATTAATCCGCCGACTTCCGATGACCTCAACCGCGCCTTGCAGCTTCTCATCAATCAGCGATTATTTGCCTTGGAAGCAGAAAGAGTACCGCGTGGCGCGCCGACGGAAAAACAAATTAAAGCAGAAATTGAGCGCATTTTAGCACAGTTTCCGTCAACCGCCGAATTTGAAAAACGTTTGCGACTGGTCGGGTTTGATTCGATTAACGATGACAATTTTCAGCAGATTATGGCGCGGCGAGTAGCAATCGAAAATTATCTTGACTTTCGTTTTCGCTCATTTGTCGTCATCACTCCCGAAGACGAAGCCAAGTATTACCGTGAAGTTTATACGCCGGAATTTAGACGCAAAAATCCCGGACTTCTCCTGCCGCCGCTTGACCAAAAACGTTTGCAAATTAACCGAACTTTGACGGAAGAAAAGGTCGCCAGCGACATTGAGGAATTTTTGGACGACGCTAAACGCCGCGCTGAAATTATTGTTTTAAGCGAGGTTTAAAAAGAGATTGATCATAACGTGAGGCGCGATATAAGAAATAACGATAATTGCTGACAGCGGGTTTATTTAACCGGATAGACAGGATGAACAAGATAGATTTTTTGATTCATTTCGTTGTCAAAACATCGAAAAACTTTCGACATTAAAACAATTATCCTGAATATCGAGGTCCATCGTGTTTGAATTACTCTCCATTTTATTTGCCTCTTAGAGCGGATTTAGATTAAATTTACGGGCGCGTTTTGAGTTCCAACTAAAGGCTGGCTCTTTGCAAACTAAGAGCCAAGTTGGAACTCAAAACTTTCCCTTACGCTCAATCTAGAACTGCTCTAGGTCGAACTGATGTTAATCATAACCATTCGGGTTTGCCAAATGCCACGCCCACGCGCTTTCGATAATTGATTCAAGGTCAGGAAAGCGAGGCTTCCAGCCTAAAACTTGACGCGCTTTTTTTGCGTCGGCAACCAGGCGCGACGGGTCGCCCAAACGTCTCGGAGCGATTTTTACTTCAATGTTTCTGCCGGTAATTTTTCGCGCCGTTTCGATAACTTCTTTCACCGAAAAACCTTGCCCATTGCCCAAATTTATGAATTCGGAATTTTTGTTTTGACGTAAATGTTCAAGTGCAAGCAAGTGAGCTTGGCTCAAATCCGCAATATGAATGTAATCACGAATGGCTGTGCCGTCCAGCGTTGGATAATCGTCGCCGAAAATCGAAATAAAGGGAAGTTTTCCTTGCGCGGCAAAAAGCACGAGCGGAATCAGATGCGTTTCTGGGTCGTGATCTTCACCGCATTTACGGGTTGCGCCGCACGCATTAAAGTAACGCAAGGCGACGAATTTTAATCCGTAAGCCGCATCATAGCTTTCCAAAATTCTTTCAACCATAAATTTCGACCAGCCATAAGGATTTGTCGGGTGTTGCGGATGCGTTTCGTCAATCGGGACTTTTTGCGGTTCGCCATAAGTTGCGCAGGTTGAAGAAAAGACAAATTTTTTGATGTTGTTCTCGATTAAAACATTAAGCAGTCGAAGTGTTTGCCCGACATTATTCTCGTAATATATCTTTGGATTTTCAACCGATTCGCCGACATACGCAAACGCTGAAAAGTGCATACAGGCTTGGATTTCATGCTGTTTCAAAATCTGCGAAACCAATTTTTCATCGCCGATATTTCCCTCATAGAAAGTTACGTTTTTATCAACCGCTTGCTTATGTCCATACGAAAGATTGTCCAGAACGAGAACCTCTTCACCATTTTTGCGTAAATCTTCAACGACCACGCTGCCGATATAACCTGCGCCGCCAGTAACGAGTATTGCCATAATTTGTTTTTAACAAGAATTAAATTCTAAAAATGTATTTTAAAATAAAAAGTCGTAAATCGCTAATAGGCAATTATTAACGATTTACGGTTCAAGATGCAAAAATTTTAGTAAAGAATTCTTGTTCCAACTCCCATGGTAGTCGAACTAATAAGACCTCGACCCGCGCCGGTTGCGATGTCCAAAACTGTTTGAAAAACGCTCTTCTTTGATTTATCAACTTCGACAATGTCATAAGGCTCAAGCAAAACATCTTTTTGGACACCCTTTTTGATGCTGTCGTAATTAACGGCAATTATTTCGCGGTCTTTTGAATTAGCTTTGAGCCGGTAAATTTTTATATTTTTTGTTTTGGCTCCACTATTCACGCCACCGATTTTGGCAATGGCTTCGGTCAAAGATACGCCCCCTTCTTTCAAAAGAATTCCTTGCGGAGCACGGACTTCGCCTGTGATATAAACCGGCGAGGCTTTTAGCACGACAATTGCATCGCCCGGATAAATTATCGGATTTGCTTCTTCGCGTCCCTGCAACAAAGTGCTGACGCTATACAAACGCGAGGGAACATCAAAGCCGTCATCAGTTTTTGCATACCAATCATTGTTTTCATCCGATTCTGCACACATCGGCGGAGTTGTGCGGAAAACTTGAACAATTCCGCTTGAGTCTTCCACTATGCCGCCCGAAAAAGTAATCAATTCAAGCAAACGCGCCTTACGTCGTAAATCAACTTGCCCCGGCGTGCGAACTTGACCGGAAACCGTTACCGGCGGACGACTGTTGCGTTTGGTTACATTGACACTGACCTGCGGATTTTTCAGGTATTTTGATAAAAGTTGGGCGACATCGGCACGCAGTTCTTTTTCCGTCCGGCATTTGGCGACAACGCCTTTTTCAAAAAATGGAACTTGAAATTTACCGTCTTCGTCAATCGTGGCGACAAAATTAAATTGGTCTTCCCCCAATACTTTGCCTTCAATCACATCGCCGGGACCGACTAGATAACCGCGTTCCGGTTCAGGCGTAACCGAAACTTCCTGTCCAAATACAATTTGAAACAATCCTAGTGTCAGGATAAAAAATATCAAAACTTTTGCTTTCATAAAAACCTCATTAACAGCTATAATTTACTTAGAATAGGAATGATAACTTACTATCGCCTTTGATTCAAACTGCTCGTTAATCAGTTGCCTGCCAACATTGCGGTTATTTGACAGTTTGTCTTTTGGCGAGTAATTTCAAAAATAACATTTCGTTTCAATCAAAATGACAAATTTGTCGGAAAAACTACAATTAGAAGAACGTCTTTGGTTTCTGCGTCGCCCGTTCCAACTTCTAGCGGATGTCGCCGTTTTGTGCGGTGCATTTTTTCTGGCTTATCTTTTCCGATTCAAGTTTGATATCGGGGAATATTATTTTGATAATGCCCTTAATCAACTGCCGTTTGTGGTTTTAATTCAATTTACCTCGCTTTTTCTCGTCGGCGCGTATTCAATAATCTGGCGTTACGTCAGCCTCGAAGACATTAAAGCCTTTTTAAAAGCCGCATCTGTTTCCGGCATTATTTTAATTTTAGTCCGATTGCTTCTGATATCCGAAAGATTTACTCGTTGGCAGGTTCCGCTTTCGATTATTCTGGTGGACACTTTTATTGCATTTGCCGGTTTGTTGTCTTTGCGAATCTTACGCCGTTTTGTTTATGAAGTCAGCGAAAAGCGTACTTATCAAATCGGGAAACGGCGTAAGATTCGCAAGCAAACGCTGATTGTTGGCGCGGGCAGACTCGGCGCGGCAACCATCAAAGAAGTCGCCGGACGTGCCGACGCAGAACTTGAAGTTAAAGGTTTTATTGACGATGACCGGCGGAAAAAAGGCGGAAGCGTGAGCGGCATCAAGGTTTTAGGCACAACCGACGATTTAGCGCGGCTGGCTGACGAACTCAACATTGACCAGGTTGTTTTGGCGATTGACCAAGCCAAAAGCAAAGACATTCGCCGCATTCTCGATATTTGCCGCGCAATTCCGGTCAAAGCCCAGATTGTACCGAGTTTGAACGAGATTGCACACGGGCGCGTTTCGATTAACCGCTTTCGTGATGTGCAAATCGAAGACCTTTTGGGACGCGAACCCGTTCAGCTTGACGACAAAAATCTGCACGAATTTCTAACCGACAAAGTTGTCATGGTTTCAGGCGCGGGCGGTTCAATCGGTTCGGAATTAATCAGGCAAATTGTGCATTTCAGCCCGGCACTGCTTCTGCTGGTTGAAAGAACCGAATTTGCGCTTTTTCAGATTGAGCGAGAACTTGTCAAAAACTTTCCTGAAACAAAGTTTGTTCCGCTTCTTGCCGACATCGGCGACGCGCCGCGAATGCGCGAAATTTTCAGCTTGTATAAACCCGAAGTCGTTTTTCACGCCGCCGCTCATAAGCACGTTCCGCTGATGGAGATAAACCCGACCGAAGCGATAAAAAACAACATTTTTGCGACAAGACTGATTGGCGAACTGGCGGGCGAATTTGGCGCAAAGAATTTTGTTTTAATTTCTACCGACAAAGCCGTCAATCCGACCTCGATTATGGGCGCGTCAAAACGCATTGCGGAAATAGTTTTGCAGGATTTAAATCAAATCTACAAAACAAATTATATGGCGGTGCGTTTTGGCAATGTGCTTGGCTCGACCGGTTCGGTAATTCCGATTTTCCGCGAACAAATTCAGGAAGGAAAAGCCGTAACCGTGACCGATCCGAAAATGACGCGCTATTTTATGACAATTCCTGAAGCCTCGCAACTCGTTCTGCAAGCAGGCGCACTCGGCACGGGTGGCGAAATTTTTATTCTTAATATGGGCGAACCCGTCAAGATTCTGGATTTGGCGGAAGATATGATTCGACTTTCCGGTCTGCAGCCTTACGAAGATATTGACATTGTTTTTACCGGCATCCGGCAGGGCGAAAAACTTTTTGAGGAACTTGAAATAACGGGTGAAAATCTATTAAACACGACACATCCGAAAATTTTCATCGGCAAAATCGCCACTTATTCAAATGAAGAAGTAGCTAGTATGCTGAACAATTTTCGGCAAGCTTTGGAAGAAAATAATCCGGCAAATATCCGCGCTCTACTTAATCGTTTTCTGCCCGAAGCCAATATCTGCAAAGAAAAAGTTGAGCAAAAATCAGCTGTCAATTTCGCCGTAAGCGCAAATCAGGGAAATATCATCGCCGCCCAAGGTTTGACTGACAACATTAGCTGAAAAGGAGCAAATCAATTTTTTATGACAGAGTTAAAATGCTTAACCACTAGAGAAGTTGCGTGTTTATGCCGCGTGAGCGATGCGACCGTTAAGCGTTGGGATGACGCGGGACTGCTGAAATCCGAGCGCACCCGCGGCAGACATCGCCGTTTTCGCGCCGAAGAAGTTATCCGTTTTCAGCGCGAACAAGAACTTGGGCTGAAGCAAACACACGCTGACGCTTCAGTTATCAAAAGCAAGTTTCATCGGAACGAAAACAAAACTCATTCCGACTCCGCATTTTTCAACTCGCTGATAGCCGGTTGTGAAGAATCGGCGGCAAACACATTAATCACCGCACATCTGCACGGCAAAACGCTGACGGAAATTTTTGAAGAGTTTGTCTGTTCCTCAATGTGTTTGATTGGTGAACTCTGGTATGACGGCGAAATCAGCATTACGCAGGAACATCTGGCAACTCGTGCAGTTTGCAGCGCAATTTACAAACTCCGTAACGCGCTTCCCGTGCCGGAAATGACCAATCAACTTGCGATATGCTGCGCGGTCGAAGGCGATTATCACGAACTTCCGACGCATCTCGCACAAATGACGATTGAAAATGAAGGTTGGGAAGTAATAAATTTTGGCGCAAACACACCGCTTTATTGTCTGGCGGACGAGGTTTTGCAGCATTCGCCCGATGCAGTTTGTATCTCCGCGGCGATTATAAACGATTTGGAGCGTCTTTCGCGTGATTATAAAAACTTCTGCGAACATATTTCCAAACTAAAAGTTCCGATTCTCTTGGGCGGCAAAGTCTTTGAAGAAGAACGGATTCGCCGCCGGTTTCCTGCTGAAATTCACGCTCAGAGTTTTGCCGAAGCTGCTGAATTTACACGACATTTGACTTAAAATGTTTAACGACAATTTTATTTTCGGCAACGGTTTCAGCAAACTTTAGCATCTAGCTTGGTGAAATCGTTTTGTTTAATGTTTGTTTGATAGAGATAAAAACTCTATAATTGTGTTAGAAAGCCCGAACAACCGCCGAAATGAGACTTACCGTTTATAAAATTTTTGTTTTCCTGCTGGTGATTTCCGCTTGCTCGGTTTCCTTGCTTGCTCAAGATTTTCTGCCGGAACTTGTTCGCCGCGTCAAACCTTCGGCGGTCGCAATTGAAACTTTCGACGCGCGAGGAGCGACGCTTTCACGCGGAAGCGGGTTTTTTATTTCCAA
>JACCYR010000140.1 GCA_013696385.1 Acidobacteriota bacterium | reverse complement strand
TTTGGCTAGCAGCGATAATTTCAGCCGCTTCCCGCGCCAGCTGTGGGTCAATTGGCAGTTCCGATTGTCCTTGCACGAGATTACCTTCGGGCGGCACAAGGCGCGTAATCGCGCGAATGTCGGGTTTTACTTTTTTAGTTGTTTGTTCTTTCATATCGGTTATAAAAATAACAGTTTCACGAAAAAAATTCTAAAGGCAAAATAAAGTTTTGAGTTCCAACTAAAGATTGGCTTCGTTTGGCGGAACTCAAAACTCCCGCATTTGAATTGTTTGTTGAAATTCCAAATGTGCGAATTTTCTCTATGTTTGCTATTGTTATTTTTGATTTGAAACTAAGCAATTATATATGAACTCGAATTTAATCAGAAATTTTTCCATCATCGCGCATATTGACCACGGCAAATCCACGCTTGCCGACCGCATTCTCCAACTGACAGGCGCAGTTTCGGAACGCGATATGGAAGCGCAGCTCCTTGACAATATGGAATTGGAACGCGAGCGCGGCATTACGATAAAATCGCACGCCGTCCGTCTTGATTACAAAGCACGCGACGGACAAAACTACGTTTTGAATTTAATTGACACGCCCGGTCACGTTGATTTTTCCTACGAAGTTTCCCGAAGTTTGTCGGCGTGTGAAGGCGCATTACTTATCGTTGACGCTTCGCAAGGCGTTGAAGCGCAAACGCTGGCGAACACTTATCTGGCAATCGAAAATGATTTGGAACTGATTCCGGTTCTCAACAAAATTGATTTGCCGAGCGCCGAACCTGAAAGAATTAAGGAACAAATCGAAAATATCATCGGTTTAGATACTTCGGACGCGGTGCTTGCTTCGGCGAAAACCGGTATCGGCATCGAAGAAATTCTCGAAGCGATTATCAAACGAGTTCCCGCGCCGCAAGGCGACAAATATGCGCCGTTAAAGGCTTTGATTTTCGATTCCTGGTATGACTCGTATCGCGGCGTGATTGTTTTGTTTCGCATCATCGAAGGCACGATAAAGCGTGGCACGCGCATTCGATTCTTTAATACCGGACGCGAATATCTGGTCGAAACTCTCGGCGTTAATCGCCCGACTCCAACACCGATTGATACTTTGAGCGTCGGTGAAGTCGGATTTTTAACAGCTTCAATAAAAACCGTTGCCGACGTGCAAATCGGCGATACGATAACCGAAGCGGCGCGCGCCGTCGCCGAACCTTTTCCGGGTTTTCAGGAAGTTAAACCGATGGTTTTCGCCGGACTTTACCCGATTGATTCAGCGCAATACGAAGATTTGCGCGACGCGATGGACAAACTCCGTTTGAACGATGCTTCTTTCTTTTACGAGCCGGAAAGTTCGACGGCTTTAGGTTTTGGTTTTCGCTGCGGATTTCTCGGACTTCTGCATATGGAAATCGTGCAGGAAAGGTTAGAACGTGAATTTAATCTTGATTTGATAACGACCGCGCCCGGCGTGCGTTACCGCGTCACGACGACCGACGGCGCGACGGCGGAAATTGACAGCCCGTCAAAAATGCCGGACACGGGCAGAATCACAAAAATCGAAGAGCCGTTTATCGTAGCGACGATTCTTACAAACGATACTTTTCTGGGCGGAATCCTGCCGCTTCTGGAAGAAAAACGCGGCGTGCAGAAAAAGTTTGAATTCGTTACGTCAAACCGCGTAATGCTCGTTTATGAATTACCGCTCAATGAAATCGTGCTGGATTTTTACGACCGTCTGAAATCGGTTTCAAAAGGTTACGCATCCTTGGATTACCATCTTTCAGGCTATCAGGAAAGCGATTTGGTCAAACTCGACGTTCTGGTTTCGGGCGAACCGGTTGACGCGCTTTCGCTGATTTTGCACCGCGCAACCGCCGAAGCGAAAGGCAGAATAATCGCCGCCAAAATGAAAGAACTGATTCCGCGCCAAATGTTTGAAGTCCCAATTCAAGCCGCCATCGGCGCAAAAGTCATAGCCCGCGAAACCGTTAAAGCAATGGGCAAAAATGTCACCGCAAAATGTTACGG
>JACCYR010000075.1 GCA_013696385.1 Acidobacteriota bacterium | reverse complement strand
CAACAGCAACGCTACCTTAAATCCGCAATTTCCGTCGGCTTTGGTGTTTTCGTATATTCAACCGCTTTTTCGCGGGCGGCGTTTTGACAATAATCGGCGGCAAATCGAAATTGCCAAGAAAAATCTGAGTTTGACGGACGCGCAGTTTCGCAACGCGCCATTGAAGTTATCGCGCAGGTCGAAAGGTCTTACTGGGATTTGGCGTATGCTTTGCGGAATTTGCAGGTGCAGATTGATGCCGTCAAACAAGCGCGGCAGCAACTCGAAAGCAATCAAAGATTGGTGTCGAAAGGTGTTCTTGCGCCGATTGATATTATTGCCGCGAACACGCAAATCACGACATTTGAGCAGAGCGTTTA
This sequence comes from Acidobacteriota bacterium, assembly GCA_013696385.1. Classification (GTDB taxonomy): domain Bacteria; phylum Acidobacteriota; class Blastocatellia; order Pyrinomonadales; family Pyrinomonadaceae. Next base: position 2,324 of record JACCYR010000075.1, on the reverse strand, counting down.
TACGGCGCAGGAAGACGTTACGCGGGCGGAAAATACTTTGAAAACTTTGATGCTGCCGGACAGAACCGCCGCCGAATGGTCGCGCCCGATTACGCCGATTTCCGAAGTCAGTCTTGAAGCCCCGCGCGTCGGTTTGGAAATAGCCACTGCTGAAGCCTTAAAAAATCGTCCCGAAATTACGCAATTGCAATCAAACGCCGAAATCAACAAAATTGACGAGCGTTATTTCCGCGACCAGACAAAACCGCAGATTGACCTTGTCGGAACATACACAATGCAGGGTTTGGCGGGAACGGCGACGGTGCGCCCGACTAATACGACTTCCGCATTGACGACGCGCGTCAACGACCTTTCCGCGCTCGCCGGTCTTCCGCTGCTTCCCGTTACCACAGCGACAAATACCGTTCCGTCAAATCTTGTCGGCGGTTATCTGAACTCGCTCGGAAATCTTATCGGACAGGATTATCCGACCTATCGCGTCGGCGTGCAAATTTCTCTGCCGTGGGGAAATCGCGTGGCAAAAGCGAATCTCGGCAGAACTCTCGTGCAAGCCGACCGCATCAAAAATCAGCAAGCGCAAATCGGACAAATCATCGAAGCCGAAGTCAGAAACTCTCTGCAAGCATTACGTTCCTCAGAAGCGCGTCTGGCTTCCGCGCTCGCCACGCGCCAATCCGCCGAGCAGCTTTTTGAAAGCGAACAACGCCAATTCCGCGCCGGAACAGCAACTTTTTATCTGGTTTTGCAGCGTCAGACCGAGCTTCTCAACGCCAGAGGCAGAGAGCTGCAAGCGCAAACCGATTTAAACAAAGCAATTTCCGAATTTCAACGTGCAACGGGAACGACGCTTTCCGTGAATAATGTGTCCGTTTCCGACGGCGCAAATTTGATAAAAACCAACATTCGCCGCACGACGGCATTTAATACGGGATTTTTTACTAAAGCAGAAGAGAAATAATTTACAGGAATGGAAATAATAAATAGTCATTTAACCGTCAATTTCTTCTTCATTGTGAAGTTTCTCGGCACATTTCAGGCAATAGTCTTTGCGAAGAATACGAACAAGCTGACCTTTTGCTTTGGCTCTTTTTCTGGCTTGGCGTGCGCTGCGCGAATCGCTGTCAATCATATCTCCGCAAGCGTCGCAAAAAATTGTGTATTCAATCATCTCACTTTACTTCATCTCAAACTTGTTTCTCTTTCTAAATTATTTCGCAACTAATTGGCTTTGCTTCAATTCCTTCTCGGTCTCCAAAATCGTGTGCGTCGTTTGAATCACCGTGTCGGGATTAAGCGAAATCGAGTTGATTCCTTTTTCAACCAGAAACTTAGCAAATTCGGGATAATCTGACGGTGCTTGCCCACAGATTCCGATTTTCTTGCCGTTGCGTTTCGCCGCTTCAATCGCCATCGCCACCATTTTTTCGACTGCGCCGTTTCTTTCGTCAAACAAATGCGCGACCATTTCCGAATCGCGGTCAAGTCCGAGCGCAAGCTGCGTCAAATCGTTTGAGCCGATTGAATAACCGTCAAAAACCTGTAAAAATTCGTCGGCAAAAACGACGTTGGCGGGAAGTTCGCACATCGCGTAAATTTCCAGTTCATTTTCGCCTTGCCGAACGCCGTGTTCAGCCATCAGCGCGATGACTTTTTCGCCTTCTTCGACCGTGCGGCAAAACGGAATCATCGCTTTAACATTTATTAAACCCATATCTTCGCGGACTCTTTGCAAAGCCAGACATTCAAGCCGAAATCCGGCGCGATAGCGTTCGTCGTAATAGCGTGACGCGCCGCGAAAACCGAGCATCGGATTTTCTTCTATTGGTTCATATTCAAGCCCGCCGATAAGCTGTGCGTATTCGTTCGATTTGAAGTCGGACATCCTGACAATTACGGGTTTCGGATAAAATGCCGCCGCGATTTTTGCGATTCCTTCCGCCAGACTTCTGACAAAAAATTCCTTCGGGTCTTCTTCGCCGATTCTCCGCGCAATTTCGTCAATGTCCTCGCGTTTTTTCAAATTCGGATAATTGACAAGTGCCATCGGATGAATACCGATGTGATTATTGATAATAAATTCAAGCCGCGCCAGCCCAACGCCGTCGTTCGGGTACATCGAAGCAGCAAACGCGCGGTCTGGATCGCCGACGTTCATCATCACTTGTGTAACTGGGCGTTCTTCATCCGTAATAATACGCCGGTCAATTTCAAAATCAATTTTGCCGTAATAAATGTTGCCTTTTTCGCCTTCCGCACACGAAACCGTAACTTCCGTTCCCGATTTCAAATTTTCAGTTGCGCTTTCCGTGCCAACAATGCAGGGA
>JACCYR010000058.1 GCA_013696385.1 Acidobacteriota bacterium | reverse complement strand
ATCAATCGCCATTTCCGCAAGTTGAAACTGCACGGCTTGAAAATCGTTGATTTTTTTGCCGAATTGTTCGCGTTCATTCGTGTAATGAACAGCCGCTTCAAACGCGCCTTGGGCAATGCCAATCATTTGCGCTCCGATGCCGATGCGTCCTTCGTTCAAGGTTTCAATCGAAACTTTATAGCCACGTCCAACTTCGCCCAAGACATTTTCCTTCGGAACTCGGCAGGAATCCAAAACCAATTCGGTGGTTGAAGATGCGCGAATGCCGAGTTTGTCTTCTTTTTTGCCGACTGAAAAGCCTTCAAAACCTTTTTCGACAATAAATGCAGTGATGCCTTTGTAACCTGCGTTTGGGTCAACAGTGGCGAAAACAATAAAAATTTCGGCTTCGTTGCCGTTGGTAATCCAGAGTTTTTGTCCGCTGATTTCCCAAAAATCGCCCTTGTCAACCGCTTTTGTTTTTAAAGAAAAAGCATCTGAACCGCTTCCGGCTTCTGAAAGTGCATACGCGCCGACTTTTGATTCTGCCATTTGCGGCAGATACTTTTTCTTTTGCTCGTCGTTTGCCCAACGAATAATCGCGTTTGTTACTAAGGTGTTCTGCACGTCAACAAACACGGAAATTGAAGCGTCAACCCGCGCCAATTCTTCAATTGCCAAAATCGCGTTAAAAAATGTCGAACCCGCGCCGCCGTATTCTTCGGGCGTTTCGATTGCCATTAGTCCAAGTTCAAAACACTGCCGAATTAAATCAGCGTCGAGATGCGCCTCTTTTTCCATTTCCTCAACGAGCGGGCGAACTTCGCCCATCGCAAATTCACGAATCGCGGCGCGAAACTGCTCTTCTTCTTCCGATAAAATTGTTAATGCCGGACGGATATTTCCTTGTTCTAAAGCTGCTGCACTCATGATTGTTTCCTTTTGATTTTGTTTTTAAAAAATAAATGAAATAACATCATAATAGGCGCATAAGCGAAAAGGCAAAGCAAGTGAATTCCCAAACTGAAATTCCAAATTCCAAATTCCAAATTCCAAATTCCAATCAAAAACATCTTAATCGTTTAAAAATAATTGCGATTTTGTTCACGCTTTCAGGCATCGGTTTGTTTGCGTATTTTGTTTATTCGGTTGGTTTGCAGGAAATTCTCGCGGGCGTTGCCAAAATTGGTTTCGGCGGTTTTTTGATTATCCTGCTAATTTATCTGGTGCGAATTATTTCACGCGCGACGGCTTGGAAACTTTCGGTCTATGAACCATATAAATTAGATTTGCGCGATACGCTTCCCGCCGTCATTATCGGCGAAGCGTTGAGCAGTTTGATTCCGCTCGGCATTTTAGTAAGCGGCACGACAAAAGCGGTTGCGGTTAGAAAGCGCGTTCCTTTGGTCGTCGGTTTGTCGTCCGTAGCGACGGAAAATATTTTTTATTCGTTTGCGACAGGACTTTTTATCTGTTTTGGCGCGGCTGCCTTTTTGCGGAGTTTTCCGCTTGCCGAAGGTTTTATTATCACAATTGACGTTTTGATTGGCGCAATTTTTTTGCTTATCTTTTTCGGTATTTTTGTAATTGTCCGCCAGTGGCATTTTGCCAGCGAGTTTTGCCAATGGTTGTATGAAAAGGGAATCGGGCGCAGATTTTTAGAAACCGGACGCTCGCAGGTTCGCTTGTTTGAAAACTTGATTTACGGATTTTACCGTCAATATCCGCGCCGTTTTTTGCCGATAATTTTGTGTCAGATTGCCTATCATTTGCTCGGAATTCTGGAAGCGTGGTTTATCTTAAACCGCTTAAATAATATGATTCCGAGTTTTTACACGGCATTTCTGCTTGAATCAATCAGCCGGATAATTACGATATTTTTCAAATTCGTGCCGTTTGTCATCGGCGTTGATGAAGCGGGAGCGCAATTTGTGACGGAAACTTTGGCGATTGGCGCAAGCATCGGCGTAACTCTGGCGATTATCCGCAAAGGCAGAATTATATTTTGGACGGCAATTGGCTTGATGCTGATTATTAAACGCGGGCTTTCATTAAAAGAGATTACCGAAATAAGAAATAATTCCGATGAAACAAACACAAACTAAAGAATCCGAATTTATTGCGACGATTTACTCAGATTTTTCAGATAATTTCGATGAAAATTTTCGAGAAATTTGTTCCAATAAAACAATTCGCGCAGTTGTTTTGGTTTATGATTTTGAAGAAGTTTTGCAAATTGATAAAAGTTTGCTTGAACTGATAAGAAATTGTCGCGTGCCGGTGATTATCGCACTCAAAAAAAGCGTGTCAAAAGTCAATTTTGAAATAGCCCAAGCCGCTCATTTGTGCGTTGCCTCCGGCGCGGTGAAATTTATTTTGCCTGAAAAAAATACGGAAATCAGCGCGCGCGAAGCGTTAAAACTCGGTTTAATAAATAACATCGTTCCAATTGAAGAAGTCGAAAACGAAGCGTTTGCAATGGCGGAAAAAATTAAACAACTCGCGCCGTTGGCAACTCGCGCTTGTCTGCAAGCAGTTATACAAGGTTTGGAAATGCCATTGGAAGACGGCTTAAAACTTGAAACCGAACTTTTCAGCCGGATTTTTGCGAGCCGCGATATGCGCGTGGGCATCCGCGCTTTTTTGGAGAAACGCCAACCAGTTTTTCACGGCGAATAAGCAAATGTTCTTTCAGCTAAATTTAATTTTTAATTTTAACTTGTAACCTTGTTTCTTGTTCATTATACTAAGCAGTAGTAATTTTGTGCCTGTTTGGAAGGAGAATAATTTTGCAGCCAAAAGAACATCAAGGAAACTTAAACGCCGCCGGGTTTCGCTTTGCGATTATTGCATCGCGGTGGAATGATTTTTTGACATCAAAATTGATTGAAGGCGCGATTGACGCGCTCGAAAGACTCGGTGCGGACGAAGATTCGGTTGAGGTTTTCAAAGTTCCGGGTTCGTTTGAACTGCCTTTGACGGCGCAAAGGGTCGCATTAAGCGGTGAATTTGACGCGATAATCTGCATTGGAACAATCATTCGCGGCGAAACGCCGCATTTTGAATACGTTGCGGGTGAAGCGGCAAAAGGTATTTCGCAGGTTTCAATCCAAACTGGCGTTCCTGTTCTGTTCGGCATTGTAACGGCGGACACGCTTGAGCAGGCAATTAATCGAACAGGCGTAAAAGCAGGAAATAAGGGTTTTGAAGCCGCGATGTCGGCAGTCGAACTCGTAAATTTATATAAAGCAATGGACGGCGGTAAAGAGACTGCAAAAAGCAAGGAAAAGGCTTTTCCGCACGTCGTTTGAAAAGTTAGCAAGGATTATGGGAACACGGCGAAAAGCGCGTGAAAGTGCTTTGCAAATGTTATTTGCGGCGGATGTTGCCAAAACGCTTGGAAGTGTTTTGACAAGCAACTATTGGAGTGAACTTAGCGACTCGGCATTAGACGAGCCGACCCGCGAGTTTGCCGATAGATTGACTGTCGGAACGCTGCGCGAGATTGAAACGATTGACGAGAGAATCCGCACTCGCGCCGAGCATTGGCGGATTGAGCGAATGGCGATTGTTGACCGCAATGTTCTGCGTCTGGCGGTTTATGAATTTCTCTTTTCCGACACGCCGCACACAGTCATTATCAACGAAGCATTGGAAATTGCCCGTCGCTTTTCCACCTTTGAAGCCACACAATTTATCAACGGCATTCTTGATGCGATAAAACACGATTTGGCAAAAAATCCAGTCCAAAAATCTGAAGAAAACAGCCGGGAAAATCTCGCCGAAAAAACTCACGCTTCATCGAATTAACACATTTTTATTTTACAGGGATGAAAAAGATAGAAAGTAATTATAAGAAGAATGATTTTTATCCGGTTCATTTCTGTTAATTAAAATTCGGACAGCACTTGAACTCTGCCCGAACTTTTACTGTAAAAATATGAGTTAAACACAAGCTGTTCAAATCTGAAACATCTGACTCACGTTTGTTTGCCTAGAATGTAAAGTACGTCGCAGTTTCGTTGGCACAGTCCGTAAAGACCAAATTGCCGTTCGGGTCAAGGATGTGCTGGCTGAACTTGTGTCCAGCCAGCGCGGGCAAGAAAACGAAGCCCCTTAATCTTTCGTAGTGATAGCTAGTGGTTCAACTTTGTTTCGTGTTCTATGCCGGGGACGTTCGGCGGTTTTCGCAGGTAGCAGATAATGGTGGATTTGCAGAGCGTGAGTTAGACGTAGAAAAGTTGTCCAAACTCAAAACGTCTAACTCACGCTTGTCTTGCCTATTCGTCGAATTGAAGGCGGTGCGACGTACCGTTGAAACAGCCCGCATAGACCACGTTGCCGCTCGGGTCAACAAGTTGAAACGTGCCTCGTTCAGTGAGTGAATTTCCGTCTCTACTGAGCGTTAAATTCGACCTTCCCTTGACGGTAAAAAGAAAAGTTCCGTTCGGGTCAAATGCATAATGGAAAAAGAGATAAGTGTAATTTCGTCCCGAAGTGCGTTTCCAAATGCCGCTACCGGTGGTTCGATACCGATCTATCGAAAGAGTATCTTCTGCGTACATCGTTCCACCTTGATTAAACGTATACGATACGTTGATTAACGGACCGATAGGCTCGCCGGTTACACAATCATTTTCGGAAGGTACATTCACTGCTTCCCAAACGCCTACTAAGTCGTTGCCTTGTTCAACTTGGGGCAGGTTCAATATTTGGTTATCGGCTCTGATTTGACCAAAAGCCATCGTCGGCACGATTGACAGAGCAAGTATCATCGCCAAAGCGATGACGAATGTTTGTTTTTTATTTTTTGTGTTCATTTTTGTCTCCTTATTTCTTTTTGATTTAAGGCTTTTTTTAGCCTCTACTAATTAGCGCGACAGACGGAACAAATTCGTCTAATAAAATTTTTATAAAATTGATTTTCGAATTTTTAGGGTTATAATGTTCAGTAGTGAACAGGCGCGAACGAGAAGCATCAGAAATCACGCAAATGCTGCGCGAATGGAGCGACGGCAAGCCCGAAGCGTTGGATAATCTTTTGCCGCTCGTTTATGACGAACTACACCGGCAAGCCGCGAGTTTTTTGCGAAAAGAACGGCAAGGTCATACATTGCAAACCACCGCGCTGATTCACGAAGCGTATTTGAAATTGATTGATCAACGAAATGTAAATTGGGAAAGCCGGACGCATT
>JACCYR010000079.1 GCA_013696385.1 Acidobacteriota bacterium | reverse complement strand
CCGTATGATATTACAAAAATTTCGACGCTTGCCGACCAATTAGAATCGTCGTGGCACAAAAGTCTGCTTTTTTTGGAAGCCGCCGCCGGAGATAGAACGGCTTCGGTCAAAGGTCGGATGCGTTCGAGTTTGATAAAGGAAATGCGCCGGGAAATTGCCGAAATCGGCGCGGGTTCGCTGATGCCCGAATTTAAGCAAAGCACTAAGCAACGTAAATCGTAAATCGTGAATCGTAAATCGAGGTAGAAATAAGTTGTGACCTCGTCAAAAATTGGATGTTTGGCAAAAAGCAGTTGATTTTGCAGTCGAAACCTAGGAAGAGAATCATCGAAGAAATTTTCTGCATTTTCTGTTAATTGCACAAAGGTTCGGCAAGCGAGGCGGAAACCAAACTGCATATTGCTTTGCGTATGGAATATTTACCTAAAAAGAAATACAATAAATTATTAAAGGGTTTGGATGATATCGAAAGAACGATTAGCGAACTTTTCAATCATCTAAAAATGAAAATTAATTTTTGATTAACAATTAACGATTTACGATTTTGTATGTTAGACGCGATGCCGGCATCAATTAAAGCCAACCCAAAATTACAGGAACTTCCGTTTCCATACAATAATCGTCCGTTTTGCCGCTATCAACCGATTGAAAAGCGGATTGAACACGCGAAGGTTTTAATCGTCAACGACCTTTTGCGCTACGAATCGGATTTGTCGGAACTTGCCAAAGCCGAATGGAACGGCGCGGCAGAAAGCAAAGTGCGGTTTGAAAACAAAATTTCCGCGATGGCTTGCAACAATATCGCCCAAAATGTTCTGCGGCTTGTGCGTCAGCCGAAAACTCTCACGGTTCACCTTTCGGAAGTCGCCGAAGCCGCTCAAACATTTAATCCGGACGCAATTGTGATGAGCGGAACTTTGTCGGATTTTGATTATTACAATCCTGAACATCTCGAAAAATTCAAAAAGTTCATTTATCAAACCGAAATTCCCGTTCTTGCTATCTGCGGCGCGCATCAACTTGTCGGAATGAGTTTCGGCAGTCGTCTGACAACGCTTGACGACCTCGAACCGTCTGAAAAACGCACCGGCAGAATTGTCGAACATCAATACCGCTTTATTAAAATCGTTGGCACTTCAGACCCGATTTTCAAAGGCATTGCCGATAAAGAAAGCGGCATTTGGCAAGATTATACTTTGGAAGACGACATTTTGCGCGTCTGGCAAAATCATGGTCTGCAAGTTGAAGGCGTTCCCGAAGGCTTTCATTTATTGGCGACGGCGTATCTTTGCAAAAACCAAATGATGGTCAAGTGTTCCGACAATCAATTGATTTATTCGGTTCAATTTCACCTCGAAAAATCGTTTGAAGACTGGTCAAAAAACCCGACGCGCTGGGAACACCCGAACGAATCGCGCGACGGGCGGATTTTGTTTGAGAATTTCCTTAAATTAGCTCTTGAGCATAACCGTCGTAAAATATAAAACTCTAAAACAAAGGCAATTTATAGCGACGCGCTCATTAAAGATTTGCTCGCCACACCAAATTCCTCAAACGCTGCCCGAAACAATTAACAAAAACGATGCAATTTGTTTTCTCATAGCTTTTACTCTGATTTTTCAGGACAAAATATCTCCGCGCAAAACCGCGTTAAGCTGACTGAACTGCGTCAAGAGCGAATACACAAACCAAAAAGCTGCCGACACGACGGCGAGAATTAAAAAGTTCAGTAGCAAAATGGCGGCTACAAACGCGGCTTCGGTTTCCTGCAATAGTTGTTTATTTTCTTCGCGCATTTTTAGTTTCCTCCCTGCGGTTGAATCGGCGTATTTTGAAAAGCGGCGATGCTCCATTTGCCATTATCTTTAATCATAATCATCGTGCTGATGGCGTTTCCTCTTTTCATTTCGCCTCCGACGCGAAACTCCAAATTCCATTCGACGTGAGCAACCGCGATGTCTTTCCGCAAAAAGCGAATGCTTTTGATGGTTGCGGCGTTGCGACTGTCTTTGTAAATCGTGGTGAAAATTCCGATATGACCTTTCTCGATTGCGTCTTTGCCTTTCGTGTGCATTCCGTTGACCACGACGTAATCAGCGTCTTCGGCAAACGGCGCGGCAAAGGCTTTGCCGTCGTGCGCGTTCCAACCTGTTTCCATCTGCTCGACGTTGGCGCGAATCGCCGCTTCGTCTTTGCTTGTCCGGGAAATTTTTTCCTGCGCGAACAAATTGATTGCCGCACTTAGCATAATGATTGTTATTACAAAAATTTTTAATTTCATTTTTTCACTCCTCAATTTTTTGTTTTAATTTTTTCGTTTCGGAAATCCGTTGTCCGCAGAACGGGCAAACGCTTGTTTCAACCGCCGGTTCGTAAATATCCTTTTCGTCCGCCGAACTTTGCTTTTTCATTCGCACAACGGCGGTTTCTTCGACTTCAATTAAAATTTCGGTGGTTGTTTTTTTCACTTTTTTATTTCATAGAAATTTGACCGCTTATTCTTTTTTTAACTCGCTTCGATAAGCGATCAAAACAATTTCGACTCTCTGCAGGCAAAAAATCTCAATTTGCCGGACAGCTAAGTTTGGGATTGAAAGGGGCAAACATTCCTGACGGATTATTGCGCCACGCCCAAACGTGCAAAGTATATGCGCCGAGATTGTTATCGTAACGAAATTCCTGCCCGAAAAGTGTCGGCGCGGGTGGTGTCGGCGGTCCGAAACGAGTATATTCGAGACCGACCAACCGTAAATCGCCGTCTTCATCGGGAATGTATAGCAGTGTTTCCGGTTCTGCCGGGTCAAGATTCGGATTTCCGGCGCGGGCAAAATTCGCGTAGTGAAAACCCATCGCGCCGAGTCCGGGAACTGCGACGCAAGGACTAACCTGCACGAAACCGTCCGCCAATGCTTCGCTGATGTCGTGATATTTGGCGGTCGCGGCTCGTGCCGCCGCTAAAGCCCGACGACATTCTTTGTCGCATTCACCTTTGTCATTTGCCTGCACAAATGCGAAGTTCAACGCAAGGAAAGCGACTGCCAAAACACTTGAAAAGACAATTGAACGAATAAAGTTGTTTCTGAATTTTTGATTTTTCATATTTATTTTCTCCTAATTTTTTTTGCTTGAAAGTTTCAGCCGTTGAAAATCAGCTTTCTCGTAAAAAAGATTATCGAAAAATCTTCTTGCTTGATTTCGCCGCTTGGCGTTATAATCCGTTTCACTAATTACAATTTGGCGAAACTTCCAATATGAGCATCATCGCGCAGGCTCACGCCAAAAGTCCTTGTAAAATTCTTGGAAAAATCTTGGAATTTCGGGAAATGAAAATCACGACGGAAAAACAAGCGGTTGCTTATCGCTTCGGGCGTTTTGAAGTGAACGCGGGCGAAGGTTTGCTTTTGTGTCAAGGCGAGATTGTGCCGATTACGCCAAAAATCTTTGAAACGCTTCTTTTACTCGTCGAGAACAACGGGCGGATGCTCTCAAAAGACGAGATTATGGAATCGGTTTGGGCAGATTCGTTTGTCGAGGAAACGAATTTGACTTCAAACATCTCGCGCCTGCGAAAAATTCTTCACGAACACGGCGAAAAATTTATTGAAACCTACCCGAAACGCGGCTATCGTTTTCGCGCCGATGTCGAGCAAATAGAACCTGAAACCGAAATCATTTTGACGCGCCGCGTGAGAACGCAAATTCGGCGAATTGTCGAAGAAACGGACGAAGCCATAATCATGCCGGAATATGCCGCTTATCTTGCTGCCGTTCCCAACAATCTCGCCGCGCCGCAAACTCGGCTCGTCGGGCGCGGGCGCGAAATTACCGAAATCGAAAATCTGCTGCAACAATCTCGTCTGGTAACTTTAACGGGCGTGGGCGGAACGGGCAAAACTCGTTTAGCGCAGGAAATCGCTTTGCGAATGCTATCGGAATTTTCGGACGGCGTGTTTTTCGTCGCGCTCGACACCGTAAGAAACGCAGAGCTTGTCGCGTCGGCATTCGCGCAGGTTCTCGGCGTGAAGGAATCAAGCGGAAAATCGCTTGTCGAAGTGCTGAAGGATTTTTTGCGGGCAAAGCAAATTTTGCTTGTCGTCGACAATTTCGAGCAGATAATTTCAGCCGCGCCGTTTTTGAACGAAATTCTCAGCCACGCGCCGCAAATTCAAATTTTAGTAACCAGCCGCGTTCTTTTGCATTTGAAGCCGGAGCGCGAGTTTCGCGTGCCGCCGCTTGCTCTGCCAGAAAGTAAAGAGGAGAATTCTTTCGCCGAATTGTCGAATTACGAAGCGGTCAAACTTTTTGACCAGCGTTCGCGGGCGGCAAAGCACAATTTTTCGTTGACCGAAGAAAACGCCGCGACGATTGCAGAAATCTGCCAAAAACTTGACGGGCTGCCTTTAGCGATTGAACTTGCGGCGGCGCGGATCAAAATTCTCTCGCCCGAACAGATTTCCGCGCGCCTCGAAAATCGCCTGAAACTGCTGACCGGCGGCGTGAAAAATTTGCCCGCACGACAACAAACAATGCGCGGCGCAATCGAATGGAGCTACGATTTGCTCGACGAACCGGAGCGCGTTTTATTCGCCCGCCTGTCCGTTTTCGCCGGAGGATTTACAATCGAAGCCGTCGAGTCCGTTGTTGGCAGTCAGTTGTCCGTTGTTGAAGGTTCGGCTGACGACAAAGCGAAACGAATAACGGACGACGGACAGCTGACAATTGACGTTTTGAACTGCATTACGTCTTTAGTCGAAAACAGTTTGCTCGTGCAGGCGGAGACGGCAAACAGCGAATCGCGTTTTCGCCTTCTCGAAGTCGTCCGCCAATACGCGCTCGAAAAATTGGAAGCGAGCGGCGAAGCGGAATCAATCCGAAAAAATCACGCGGCGTTTTTTCTAAAATTGGCGCAGGATGCCGAGCCTCAAATTCTCGGCGAGCAAGGCGCGAAATGGCTTACTTTGATTGAAGAAGAACATAACAATTTTCGCGCCGCATTTTTCTGGGCGGCGGCGGTCGATGCGCCGACGGCGGTGCGTTTGGCGGGCGCGCTGCGAGATTTCTGGGTTCTGCGCAACCAACTGACCGAAGGGCGCGAATGGTTTGAAACGGCGTTAGAGCAAGCGGGCGACGCGCCTGCCGCAGCGCGGTTTAGTTTGTTCGTCGGGCTTGGTCAGACGGCAAAGTTTCAAGGCGACTACGCCGCGGCGCAAAAAGCATATCAAGAAGGTCTGACGCTGGGAAAAGAGTCAAACGATTTGCGGCAAATCGCTATGGCAAACAGAGGTTTAGCGGCGGTGGCGAAAGGACAGGGCGACTTTACGGCGGCGCGAAAATTTTACGAAGAAGCATTGACGGTCAGCCGCAGGATAGACGAGAAGTTTGGAATCGCGGTTTCGCTCAACGCCCTGGGAGATTTAGCGCGGGTCGAGAGCGATTATGCGGCGGCGCGTTCGCTTTTTGACGAATCCCTGACAATTTGCCGCGAACTTGGCAATAAACAAGGAATAGGCTGCACGCTGAACAATCTGGGAGCGATTGCCTTTGCGCTAGGCGATTACGAAACGGCGCGCTCGCGTTTCGCAGAAGGTTTAAGGATGACTCAGGAGTTAGGAGAGCAAATTACCCTCTCGTATTCTCTGGACGGTTTTGCCGCTCTTGCCGTAAAACGCAGAGATGCGGAACGCGCATCACAATTAGCGGGCGCGGCGGAACATTTGCGTGAATCTCTCGGTTTTGAAACCGAACCCGCCGAACGCCGTTTCCGCGATGCTTATCTTGCCGAACTGCAATCTGTGCTTGATGAGCAGACATTCTTAAAATTTTACAAACAAGGCTGCAAATTGAAAATGGAAGAAGCCGTTGCTCTTACCTTAAAAGAAATCATTTGATTCAATGAATTGGCGTTATGTAAAAGACGGCGGACACTGAATAGATAAAGCAATTTTTCACATTTTTTTCAAAAAATCCCGAAATTTATAAAATTCTTTATTTTTGAAAAACTTGTCGCAACTTTAATTAATTTGCGTGCATCAAAAAATACGTTGCTTTTACAATTCAAGAAAAGTTAGAATCTAGATATTTCGGTTAAAGAGGTTTTATTTAGGAGGCAAATATGCGGAGAGGTTCGGTTCGTAAATTTAATGCGTTTTTTTTGGCATTAGCGGTATGGTTTGGTGCAATTGCGTTTTATCCGGTCAGTGTTGCTGCGCAGACACAACCAAGCAAAACAAAATCAGGCAAAAAAGAGAAAGAGAAAAAACCTTCTCAAACACAGACTCCAACAAGCAGTAATCAACCGCTTTCGGAAAAAGACGATCCGTCAAAAATCGGCAGTCGCAAAATTAATAGTGGTTCGGACAAATTTTTTGGCTGGTTAGGCGGTTCGCAAGAAAAGGAAATCGCCATCGGCAGACAGCTTTCGCTCGAAGTTGAACAACAGGCAAAAATGGTCGAAGACCCAATAATCACGGAATATGTCAACCGTGTCGGGCAGAACATTGTTCTTCATTCCGACGCGAAAATTCCGTTCACTATCAAAGTCATTGATAGTGATGAAGTTAATGCGTTTGCGCTTCCCGGCGGTTTTTTCTATGTCAATAAAGGTCTGATTCTTGCCGCCGACAATGAATCCGAACTTGCGGGCGTGATGGCGCACGAAATCGCGCACGTCGCCGCTCGCCACGCGATGGAAAACCAAGGTAAATTGCAGGCTATCAATTACGGCGCGCTAGCCGGAATTATTTTCGGCGGTCCAATTCTTAGTACGGTTTTGCAAAACACAGCCGGACTCGGACAAGCCCTCGCCTTTTTCAAATTTAGCCGCGGCGCGGAAGGAGAAGCCGACAAACTCGGCGTTCAGTATCTTTATGCTGCCGGTTATGATCCAACAGCAATGGCGACAATGTTAGAAAAACTCGCTTCTAAAAACAAGAAAAAACCCGGAACTTTGTCAAAACTTTTCTCGTCGCATCCGCAATCAATTGAGCGGCGCGATGAAAGTCTTTCGCTTGTAGCACGTTTCTCCGAAAAGGATGAATATGTCATTAGCACTTCGGAGTTTCAGCGTGTCAAAGCCCATCTTCTGCGGCTTTCAAATGCCAAAGCGGGAGTTTCCAGCGACATAGACGACAGCGAACCAGGCAGACCGACATTAAAACGCCGTTCACCCGAACCTGATACAACGGATAGTTCAGGCGATTCAAGTTCGAGTTCCGACAAAAAAGATGCGCCGCCGCAACTGAAAAAACGCGGTGAGCCGCAACCAAGTCCGAGTCCTGAACAGTAATTCATTATAAAAATCACGAAGTAAAAAGGTGAATCTAAACAATTTAGATTCACCTTTTTACTTTTTACTTATCTGCTTTTACGCTTTTTAATTCAAAAGCGTTCCGTAAATACCGAGCGGCAAACTATAAACCGCGTCATTTGTCGCCACAATCATCTCGCCTTGGCGCGTCAAGCACAAACCGACAACATTCATTCCCGCGACAAAAATCTCAGCTGCCGCGCCGTCGGGCGCAATTTTTACGATGCCGCGCCTGCCTTGCAAACACGCCGCGACATACAAGTTTCCGTCCCGGTCAAACGCCAAACCTTGCGGTCTGCCGAGTCCGCGATAGAAGATTTCGTCGTAACCTTCTTTATCTATCCGATAGACTGCGTCAAAACTCGACAATCCGGGCGCGGTTACATAAAGTTTTTCGTCATTTCCAAACGCCAGATGATACGCCGAAACGGAAGGTTCGAGTATCGCAAACGATTCGGCATTGCCAAAACTTTCGACGCGGTAAATTGTGCCGCTCCGGTCGCCGACAAATATTACGTTATTTTTGTCAAACGCCAAACCCGTCGCAATTCCCAACTCCGAAGCGTAAGGCACAATTTCCGTGTCGTGGTCAATGCGGCAAATTTCGCCGTCGGCGCGTGCCGTCACGTAAAGTTGTCCGGTCTGGTCAAAAGCAACGCCGGTTGGGTTCATAATTTCGACGGACATTTCATCTAAAAATCCTTCTTTTTCCAACCGGAAAAGCGTAATAGGAAGCTGCTGTCCACGCGAGCCGGAGCGAGTCAAAATCAGCGAATCGTCTTTCGGGTCAACCGCCGGATTAGCGACGATATGCAAATCGTCCGCCAACTTTTTTCCGACAACGATATTTTTCGAGATGCTTCGGACACCGCCGTTTTCGAGGTAAATTTCAACTTCCGTCGTATCGAAATCATCGGGAACAATAGCCATTACACGACTTTCGGACGCGCCGACAATTCGCGCCGCTTGTCCGTCAAAATAACAACCGTATTCATCCGCGCCGCCCACTTGAAAACCTTCGCAATTGATTAAAACTTCTCCGCCAGCAATCGCGTGTGAAGGATTTATTGAAATGATTCTACCTGCTTTGTTCATTATTTTACTCCAATCGGAAACTTTAATTTTACGACGCAAAACCCAAACTGTCTAATATGATTTGGAAAACAAAATTTTTATCCAAACAAAAAACGCCGAAGGCAGAAAGTTGCTCGCGGCGTTTTAAGATAAATTAAATTTTAGTTGTTAGTTAATTGAAGGCTGGACATAATTCAAATTGGAACACGCCACCGCGCTAAATCCACCTGTTCTTTGACATTTGCCAATGGTTTTCGCTGCCGATGGTTGGTCAAAAAAATTATCTGATACAACCAGACACTCGCCAACACGAACGCCCCGTTTTTGCCTTTGCCTTTGACCTGACATTTCTTCAAATCCGAGGCTTGAATAATTCGTTGAAACAATAACTCAATGGTTTCTCTGCGATAAGCAAATAAATCTGCCTTCCAAGTGTGATTCTGCGGCGGCAATTGTT
>JACCYR010000045.1 GCA_013696385.1 Acidobacteriota bacterium | reverse complement strand
AATGCGTGCGGCTTTCAAAGCGAACATTTTTTTGTTCGCTGAGTTTTAAATAAGCCTCATTTATTATCACGGTTGTCTGCAAAGAATTGTTTTTGCGCTCACGGCGTAGATAGCGATGCGCTTGCCGATGCAGTTCGTCATAAACAAGTGGCAAAAGATTATCCAACGCTTCCGGCTTGCCGTCGCTCCATTCGCGCAGCATTTGCGTGATTTTCGAGGCTTTTGATTCGCGTCTGTTCATTGCTAAACATTATAACTTTAAACATTCGAGAATCAATTTCTTTTTTTTTGAGACTATTTTGTTTCATCCGTCGCTTTAACCAGTAGAGGTTATAAAAAAGCCTCTACTAAATTAAAAATAAAGAGGAAAAAAATAATGAAAAATACATTCTTAAAAACAATCGGCACGACGGTACTGACAATTTTGATGCTGGCGACATTCGCGCAAATTTCGGTGTCCGCACAGGACAAAAACAGCGAAGAAGAAAGCAGCACCCAAACACAGGAAGATTCGTCCGCACGACGCGGGAGGAATGAAATAGCTTTGGAAGGTTCGTGGAATATACAAGTGACGAGACGCAATTGTGAAACCGGCGCGGCGCTCGTAACTTTTCCCACGATGAGTACTTTTATGCGCGGCGGCACAATGCAGACTACGGTGTCGCTATGGCTCCGGCGGGGCGCGGTCCCGGTCACGGCGTATGGAGTTATCAATCCGGGCGACGCTTCTCTGCCGCCTTTCAATTCTTCCTTTTTGGTGCCGACGGCATCTCTACCGGAAGGCAAACAATTAGACGGCAAATTGAGTTAAGCCGGTCTGGAAGCGGATATACCGCCGTCGGCGCGGTTGAAGTCTTCAATACCGGCGGCACTGTGATTGCGACCATTTGCACGACCGAAACAGGCACACGGTTTGAATAGACAGCAAATAGATGCGAGTTCGACGCAAAAACGCTTGCGTCGAACTCGCCTTAAATTTTCACCTAATTTAATTCAAATTTCGGACGCGTCGGCTAAGAGTTTCTTCACCAAATTCACATAAAGCCCAACCGCTTCTTGCAACTCTTTTTTCGGCACAAATTCATCTTTCGTATGCGCGGCAAGAATCGAACCTGCGCCCAAAAGAAGCGGTGTTCCCCAATTTGAAAGATGCGGAATATCAGTGGTAAAGCGCACGACTTTTTGCCGAAAGCCTTCGACGGTGAGCATTTTGACGGGCAAAGCGACGGATAAAATTTCGATTTCGCCGCGTCCGTCAATCGCTTTTTCTAAGATTTCTAAAATTGGTTTGTCGTCCGTCGTCAGCCGAATATGAAGACCGGCTTCGGCGTTTGGCGCGATGACGTTGGTTTTCAAACCGCCGTTGATTAAACCGATATTGTTGGTTGTTTCGCCAAAAAAATCGTCGTTTGGAAATTCGATTTGTCTGACATCCTGCAAAATATCCAATAATTTTTCAATCGCCGATTCGCCCATTTCGGGATACGCCGAATGCGCGGCTGTACCTTTTGTTCGCACCATCAAACGCAGAGAACCTTTTGAGCCGACAGCCAAATCGTTGTCCGTCGGTTCGCCGTTTATCAGATATTCACATTTTGCCGCGATGCTGTGTTTGTTCGCCATTCTCGCGCCCGAACTTCCTTGCTCTTCGTCAACCGTGAACAGCAAACCGATGTCGTTTATATTTTGTTTTCGCAACTCTTCCGCTGCAAAAATCTGTGAAGCGACAAGTCCCTTTGCATCACACGCGCCGCGCCCGTAGATTTTTTCCTCGTCTTCGCCCGCTTCGATAAACGGCGGAACGGTGTCAATATGCGTCGAAAAAAAAACTCGCGGCGTGTCGTTCAGATAAGCGATAACATTGTTTTGATTTTCCGAAACTGGTTGGAGTTCTACCGTCCAGCCGAGCGATTCGAGATAATCGCGCAGAAAAAATCCGACGGCTTGTTCATCTTCGGAAATTGACGGAATATTGATTAAAGTTTTGGTTAATTCAAAGAGATTCATAATTTAACATATAATACAATAATTACAGGATAAAATATGCTCACTTCCGATTTAGCAATTAACTTTCGGCGCGGCGATAAAATTTATCCGCGACTTATCAAAACCGACGACGCGGGATATTTGCGCGATGCAGCGAATTTAATTGAAATTTTCGACGACTTTATCGGCAAAACTCGCGGTGAACTCGAAGGCGAACTTGAAGAATATGTCGGCACGGGAACGGATTATCGGATTCTCAGAGGTTTGATAAAACTCTTGACCGACCGCTGTGAATTTGAAACATCGAGCGTTGCCGAGCCAAGCAAAATCCGCCAAAAAGTATTTCTCGAAGCGAGAAAATTTCAGCCCGTTTTGCCCGATTCGGAGAACCGAAATAAAGTTTTGGAAACGGTTGCAGCGGAATTTGAAACCAACGCGAAAACTCTTTTTTCCAGTCTTTACGCCGATTTGTCGGCACAGCAGAAAATGACGGAGTTTGAAACTTGTCGGGCGAAAGATTTGCTCGAACGCTATAATCTCGCGCAGGCGCAAGCCTTACTATACAAATGTGTCGAGATGAAGATTCGCGTTGCGCCATCTGACGCGGCAAATTATCGCTCAATTTTCGGTTGGATAAAACATTTCGGTTTGATTCATTCGGTTATTGGAAACGCAGCGAATGGTTATGAAATTCGTCTGACGGGCGCGGCTTCGCTGTTTCATCGCTCGCAAAAATACGGCATTCAGATGTCGGTTTTTCTGCCCGCGCTTCTTTTGTGCAAAGACTGGAAAATGTCGGCGGAGATTTCGCAAAAGGAAAAGGGAAATGTTTTTTACGAACTAACGAGCGAGCAAACTGATTTGACTTCGTGTTATTTTGACGAACCCGAATACGAAAATCCCGACATAAAAAAACTTTTGAAAATTTGGGAAAAATCTTCCGCCGAATGGAGTTTGCAGGAAAATTGCAAAGTGATTGATTTGGGTAGAACAACTTTTATTCCCGATTTGGTTTTAGTTTCGCCCGACGGCAAAGAAATTTATCTCGACATTTTAGGATTTTGGACACCGAAAAGTTTGCAGAAACGCCTCGAAGAATTTCAGGCGGCAAACTTTAAAAAGTTCATCATCGCTGCTTCGCAGGAATTGCGCGGCAGCCGCGAAGAACCGCTTTGGACGAGCGCGAATGTGATTTTTTACAAAACGAAAATCGAACCAAGATTACTAATTGAAACGGCAGAAAATCTTATTCAAACAAGCCGCGCTTAAATCTTTGTTTTACGTCCTGAAACTGCCGCACATCCGAGCGTTTTTGCGAAGTAAATTCTTCGGTTGTGTTGCGAGCAACAACTTCATACAAAATCGCTTGCTTGTCGCCCTTTTTCCGCAAAATTCTGCCCAAACGCTGAATATGTTCGCGGCTTGAGCCTGAACCTGAAAGAATTATCGCAATGCTCGCGTCGGGAATATTCACGCCTTCGTTCAGAACTTTTGAAGTTGCTAGCGCGAGAACGTCGCCTTTGTTGAATGCGTCGAGCCAGAACTTCCGTTCTTTTACGTTGGTTTCGTGCGTGATGGCGGGAATCAGATAATCGTTTGAAATCTGATAAACCATCTGGTTTTCAGCCGTAAAAATCAAGGTTTTGTCGTGCCGATGGCGAATGAGTAAATCCTGCAAAACTCTAATTTTCGATTCCGTGCCGAGCGCGATTTTTTTCTGGTTGCGATAAGCCTTCATTGCGCGTCTGCCGTCTTCTGATTTCGCGCTGTGAATCAGAAACATCCGCCAGCCTTCTTGTCCGTAGGGCAGATTTTTGCGGCGTTTGAAATCGGTGTAAATCTGCCGTTCGCGTTGGTATGCTTGCCGTTCTTCGTCCGACAAATCAACTTCGATTCGTTCGACGACGTAATCGGCGAGATATTCGCCCGCAATTTCTTGCGCTTCAAGCCGATAGACAAATTTGCCGACAATTTTTTCCAAAAGTGCGTCCGCTACGTCGTCGCGGTCGGGCGTTGCGCTCAAACCAAGACGAAACGGCGCAATCGCAAATTCCGCCGCATATTTGTAACCTTCCGACGGCAAATGATGGCATTCGTCAAAAATTATCAAACCGAATGACGCGCCGAGTCTTTCTTGATGACGGAAAGCCGATGCGTAAGTCGTAACGGTAATCGCGCCGATTTCATAAAAACCGCCGCCGATTAAACCGATTTCGGCATCAAATGTCGAAAGCAAAAGGTCATACCATTGATTCATCAAATCAAGCGTTGGCACGACGACGAGCGTTTGCCGCTTGCACATCTCAATCGCCA
>JACCYR010000449.1 GCA_013696385.1 Acidobacteriota bacterium | reverse complement strand
TTTAGTCTTTTTACCACCACGACCAGCGGTTTTACCGATTCAGCGAGAGTTTTGGAATCTTTGCGGCGGTTGGTTGATTTGGCAAATCGCGCATCGGTTGTCGTTTATACGATGGACGCAAGAGGTTTGCAAACACTTGGCTTAACCGCCGAAGATAATACCGGCGGACTTTCTGCCGAAGCCGTCGAAGGGCGACTTTCAGATCGCAAAGATAAACTTTTTAATACGCAGGACGGTTTAGTTTATCTGGCAAAACAAACGGGCGGTTTTCCAATTCTCAACAACAATGATTTGAGCGGCGGCATTCGTCGAATACTCGATGACCAGAGCTATTATCTGATCGGTTATCAACCTGATACGGAAACCTTCGACCCGAAAACGCGGCGTTTTAATAAAATAGAAATTAAAGTCAAACGGAAAGACACAAATGTTCGTTATCGAAGCGGATTCTTCGGCGTTACCGACGAGCAAATCAAAAAACCGGCTAATCAAACCGCCGGACAACAAATTCTCGCGGCTTTGACTTCGCCATTTGCGGCGGGTGATATTAATTTGAGCCTTAACACGATTTTCAAAAGCGACGCGAAACAAACTGCGTCAATTAGTTCGTTTGTCTATATTCCTGCCAAAGATTTGAAGTTTTCAGATGAGCCGGAAGGAAGGAAAAAAGTAATTTTTGATTTTCTGGCAATGAGTTTCGGCAATAACGGCGTGCCGGTTGACCAAATCAGCAAAACTTACACGCTGACTCTCAAAAATGAAGAATATCAAAAAATTATCAAAGAAGGTTTTGTTTATTATTTCACTTTCCCAATCAAAAAAGCCGGTGCATATCAGATGCGGGTTGCAATTCGTGACCACACCAGCGAAAAAGTCGGTTCAGCTAGTCAGTTTATCGAAGTCCCGAATGTAAAAAAAGAGCGTTTGACGCTTTCCGGCATCGTTTTAGAAAACCTGACAATCGAACAATGGAATAAGGAAGCCGGTCTAAATGCGGCTGATGCCGCTAAAAATTCACCCGGAACAAATCCGCTGTTAGACATTTCATTAAGACAATTCAAACGCGGCACGGTTTTGCGCTACGGTTTTGAAGTTTATAATGCCGAACAAAACGCCGGACAACCGCCGCAATTACAAACACAAATCAGACTTTTCCGCGACGGTAAACTTATTTTTGAAGGCAAACAAATTCCGGTAAATTTAGCCGGACAATCCGATTTGCGAATAATAAAATCTTTGGGAGCAATAAATTTAGGAACTGAAATGCAAACCGGAGATTATGTTTTGCAGACTGTCGTTACCGACGCTTTGGCGAAAGATAAAAATAAAATCGCCACGCAGTTTGTCCAGTTTGAGGTCGTTGAATAATCAAAAAAGCCGTTTGATATTGGTTCAAACGGCTTTCAAATTTTAGATTTAAGATAAATTAAAAAGTGCAACTTTTTATCAGACCGCGACGACTTCAATTTCAGAATCAATCTCATCTTTTATCATATTTTCAATTGCCATCAGCGTTCCCGTCAGACTTGAAGGACAACTTCCGCACGCGCCTTGATAACGGATTTTTAAGGTTTTGTCTTCCAAATCCAAAATTTCCAGCCAACCGCCGTCGCTTGCCAGATATGGACGGATTCTTTCGTCAAGCAATTCGTTGATTTGCGCGATTACCGGATTATCACTGACCGCTGCCGCGATTGCGCCGCCGACTTCTTTTGCCGCGTTGCCGTTTCCATTTCCGTTTGGAGAAGCAATGGATTCCGCCGCCCGAATCGGCACTGCCAACATCGGCAAAATCTCATCCCAATCGGCTTCGTCCGGCTTTTCAACCGTAATCATTTTGTCCATATAAAAAACCGACACGACATCGCCGACTTCAAATAAAGAATGAGCAAGTTTGTCGTCTTTTGCTTTTTCGGCGGAATCAAACGAATGCGAAGTTCCATGTGATACAGGCTCTTTCAAAATGAATTTTACTGCATTCGGATTCGGTGTTTCTTGTATATCTGCTATTTTTGGCATCTTTTATAAATTGTTGCTGTTAAAATCAAAATTATAACGTTTATGAATCTTTACAATTTAGTCAACATTATAGCGTATCTTTGACGATTTTTCATTTAAAGTGGTTGTTTTCTGTTTAAAATTTCCAAAATATGGAATAACATCAAAACAAAAAAGGTAGGTTTGGTCTAACTAAACAATAGTGAACAGTCAATAGTTGATAGTTAACAGCAGATGTATTGTTTGCTGTAATTTATGCCGGTAGAACTGTCAGGAATGAAATAAAAAAAACATAAAAACATGTTGAGGAATCGAAATTAGCGAAATTTAGGCGCAATCCAACCATTTTGGCAATAAATAGTTTTTAAAATTGAATAATCAAAACGGCAAAACCTAACAGGCGGCAAATGAAATAAATAAACTCTTATAAATTTACCGCTCATCAGAAATCCCAGAAAACATATTTCTACTCAGTTATATGAATATCTTCGGTCTTATTAACTCTGCCGGACAAAAACATCGCGCCCAAACCAAGTGCGGCGAGCAAGAAAATAAGCGTTCCAATCAAATATAACGCGCTGGCAGTTTTCTGATATTGTAGAAAAGAAAAAACCGCGATTATAGCAGAAATCAGTGCCAAAATGGCAGACAGCATGCTATTCATAAAATTACCTCCGTTTTTATCAAAAAGGTTAAACTTCCAAAAATCCGTCGGCTGTAACAAAACTTTTAATTTTAGAAACTACCAATTCTTCGAAATGTGCCGACAAACTTTGAACTGCTTATTTTTGGAATGCAGCTTATAATAACTTTATTAGCAAAAAAAGGCAAGGATTTTTTGGTTATCTGCAAGTTTAATATGATATTTCCGCTTTTATTCCCACCATTTTAGGCGGCGGTTTCAAAAAGAGCCAAAATCTGCTTGCCTTCGTTTGAACGCGGGTCAATCGTGCGGATATGTTTGCGACCCTGCATTTCCCAAATCGCCGTTACATTTCCTTCTTTTTCAACTGCATGATACGAAAGATCCCCAGTGTTTTCAGAGGTTTCGTTAGCGGTTTCCGCCGCTGCATTTTCAGTGTTTTCGTTTGTTTCCGTAGATTCGGCGGCATCAACCAATTTGTCCGTCGCCGTTACTGTTCCGTTTTCTGACATCTATCTAAAAAATCTCCTTCAAATCTAATTGTTTTATAAAAACAATAAACGAATTTTGACACAGCCCGATAGGACAAGCAAGTGAAAATCGGGATTTGACAAAGAAAAAGACACGAATAAAGTAGATAAACCAAATTACTGCGGGATTTTCAATTGAAAATCCGCGCAAAAAATCCAATATATCCGTAAAATCCGGTGTCTTAAGCTCTAAATAAAAAACGGTGCAAGAACAAGCGTAATTGTCGCCAGCAGTTTAATCAAAACGTGCAGACTCGGTCCCGCCGTATCTTTAAACGGGTCGCCAACCGTATCGCCGACGACTGCTGCTTTGTGTGCATCTGAGCCTTTACCGCCATGCGCTCCGCTTTCGATAAATTTCTTCGCGTTGTCCCACGCGCCGCCGCCGTTGTTCAAAAACAACGCCATCAAAATTCCGACAATTGTTCCGACCATCAAAAATGCAGCGACGACTTCCGCACCGGTGGCAATGCTGACATTATTCGATAACGCGCCGCCTTGCGCGTTATATAAAGCGCGGAAAACAAGCCCGACGGCAATCGGCATTCCGACGGCTAAAACTCCCGGCAGAATCATTTGCTTTAACGCACCGCGCGTTACGATGTCAACCGTGCGCCCGTAATTCGGTTTTGACGTTCCGGCAAGAATACCGGGATCGTTGCGAAATTGGTCGCGCACGTCTTCGATAACGACTTGCGCGGCTTTGCCGACGGCGCGAATTGCCAGTGATGAAAATAAAAATACAAGCATTCCGCCGAGCATTCCGCCGATGAAAACACCTGGTTTTGCAAGATTTATCGAAGTTAGCGTCAAACCGTAATGTCTGATTTCATCCATATACGCTGCAAACAGCAAAAACGCGGCAAGCGCGGCTGAACCGACGGCGTAACCTTTCGTTAAGGCTTTTGTCGTGTTGCCGACTGAATCGAGTTTATCAGTTTTATCTCTGACCGAATCGGGTTGATTTGACATTTCGACAATTCCGCCGGCGTTGTCGGTAATTGGTCCGAAAGTGTCCATCGCCAAAACGTAACCGGCAGTTCCGAGCATTCCCATCGTCGCAGCGGCGGTGCCGAAAAGTCCCGCATCCTGCAAACCGGAAGATTGTCCTAAAATATAAGAAGAAATCAGCGCAATACCGATCACAATAACCGGCGCGGCGACGCATTCCAAACCGACAGCGATGCCATAAATGATATTTGTCGCCGGACCTGTTACGGAAGCGTCGGCAATTGATCTAACCGGACGATAATCCGATTCGGTGTAATACTGCGTAATGAAAAGAAACGCGACTGAAGTCAGCAAACCGATAATTCCGCAAGCCCAGAAATACAGCCACGCGCTCGGAGCTTTCGGCGTATTTAAAAGCCAGTAACACGCGCCGCCGAAAAGAAGCGCGGCTAAGAACGTCGTTACGTAATAACCGATATTTAATGCTGCCATCGGTTCTTGGTTTTCGCGGACGCGAACGACCATTACGCCGATAATCGAAGCAATCAGACACAATGCGCCAACGACAAGCGGAAATAAAATTACGCCGAATTGCTGCGAAGGCGCGAAAAGACTTGCGTTTGTCGCAAAAAGCGTTGCGCCTAAAATCAACGCGCCGATGTTTTCCGCCGCCGTTGATTCAAAAAGGTCTGCGCCGCGCCCGGCGCAATCGCCGACATTATCGCCGACTAAATCCGCAATTACGGCAGGATTTCGCGGGTCGTCTTCGGGAATTCCCGCTTCGACCTTTCCGACCAAATCCGCGCCAACGTCCGCCGCTTTCGTGTAAATTCCGCCGCCGAGTTGGGCAAAAAGCGCGACAAACGACGCACCGAAACCGAATCCGGCAATCAGAAGCGGAATTTTTCCAATTGGCACATTGCTGAATTGCTGGACGAGAACGAAAAGAAGAGCAATGCCCAAAAGACACATCGAAACCACAAAAAGTCCGGCAACCGCACCGCCGCGCAGTG